>CAILDT010000431.1 GCA_903833025.1 uncultured Bacteroidota bacterium
CTTAATTGCTTTTGCTGCTGTGGAGGGTATTTTCTTTTCTGGCAGTTTCTGTTCTATTTTCTGGTTAAAGAAAAGAGGATTAATGCCGGGACTAACCTTTTCGAACGAATTAATTTCCAGAGATGAAGGCTTGCACTGCGATTTTGCTTGTCTATTATATTCTCAATTAGATAATATTTTGCCGAAAGAACAAGTAACCGCTATTATTACTAATGCAGTAGAAATAGAAAAAGAATTTGTTTCCGATGCTTTGCCTGTTCGTTTAATAGGGATGAACGCAACGATGATGTGTCAGTACATTGAGTTTGTTGCCGACAGATTGTTGGTTGCCTTAGGTTGCGAAAAAGCATATAACGCTACCAACCCATTCGACTTTATGGATTTGATTTCATTACAAGGCAAAACTAATTTCTTCGAAAAACGAGTGGCTGAATATCAGAAATCGGGGGTGATGGGTAATAATAAAGAAGACAAAGAATTTAGCTTGGATGCTGATTTTTAACTAAAACGAAACAAACATTTACACTATATAATATACAACTACAAAAACCAAAAGAATATGTACGTAATTAAAAGAGACGGAAAAAAAGAGTCAGTGAAATTCGACAAAGTAACTGCCAGAATTCAAAAGCTTTGCTATGAATTAGATGCTACACACGTAAAACCTATTGATGTTGCCAAAAAGGTAATTGAGGGTATTTACGAAGGAGTAACTACTAGCGAGCTGGATAACCTTGCTGCAGAAACTGCCGCATCGTTAACCACCAAACATCCCGACTATGCGCTATTGGCGAGCCGCATAGCAGTATCTAACCTTCATAAAAACACCAACAAGTCGTTTTCCAAAACGATGGAGTTGTTGTATGAATACGTTGACCCCAAAACGGGCAAAAAAGCTCCGTTGCTGGCTGATGATGTTTATAAAATAATTCAGGAGAATGCGCAGGAGTTAGATTCTACTATTATATATGATAGAGATTTCGGTTACGATTTCTTTGGTTTCAAAACTTTGGAAAAAAGTTATTTGTTGAAACTGAACGGCAAAGTGGCGGAGCGTCCTCAACATATGATTATGCGTGTGGCTGTTGGTATTCATAAAGATGATATTGCATCCGTAATAGAAACGTATAATTTAATGAGCGAACGTTGGTTTACTCACGCAACTCCTACTTTATTTAATGCAGGAACTCCAAAACCGCAAATGTCGTCTTGCTTTTTATTGACCACAAAAGACGATAGCATTGATGGCATTTACGACACCTTGAAAAACTGCGCGAAAATTTCTCAAAGTGCAGGAGGCATCGGGTTAAGTATTCATAATATACGTGCTACCGGTTCTTACATTCGTGGTACTAATGGCACTTCAAACGGCATCATTCCTATGTTGCGCGTGTTTAACGATACTGCCCGTTATGTTGACCAAGGCGGCGGAAAACGCAAAGGTTCGTTCGCTATTTATTTAGAGCCGTGGCACGCTGATGTGTTTGAATTTTTGGATTTGCGCAAAAACACAGGTAAAGAAGAAGCTCGTGCACGCGATTTATTTACCGCAATGTGGACTCCTGATTTATTTATGAAACGTGTGGAAGCAAATTCTACCTGGTCTTTATTCTGCCCGAACGAAGCACCTGGCTTGGCGGATTGCTGGGGCGAAGAATTTGAAAAATTGTATACAAAATATGAAGAAGAAGGCAAAGCTCGCAAAACCATTCAGGCACGCGACTTATGGACTGCCATCATTGATTCGCAAATTGAAACAGGCAACCCATATATGTTATATAAAGATGCCTGCAACAGTAAAAGCAATCAGCAAAACTTGGGAACAATCAAATCGTCCAACTTATGCACAGAGATAATTGAATACACCGCACCCGACGAAATTGCTGTATGTAACCTTGCTTCCATAGCATTGCCGCGTTTTGTGGAAGATGGTAAATTTGACCACCAACGACTATTTGATGTTACGTATGTAATCACCAAAAACTTAAATAAAATTATCGACCGCAATTATTATCCGGTTGCCGAAGCTCGCAATTCAAATATGCGTCATCGCCCAATAGGAATAGGAGTGCAGGGTTTGGCTGATGCGTTTATTTTATGTCGCTATCCTTTCGATTCGCCAGAAGCGGTTAAAATGAATAAAGAAATTCACGAAACCATTTATTATGCTGCTATGACGGCGTCTAAAGATTTAGCGAAAATAGATGGAGCTTATGAAACCTTTGCTGGTTCGCCTGTTTCGAAAGGGATATTCCAATTCGATATGTGGAATGTTACCCCGTCCACACGTTGGGAATGGGATGTTTTGAAAGAAGAGGTGAAAACGCACGGTGTGCGCAACTCCTTGTTATTGGCTCCAATGCCAACTGCAAGTACTTCGCAGATACTTGGCAACAACGAATGTTTCGAACCATATACTTCCAACATTTATTCGCGCCGCGTATTATCAGGTGAGTTTATTATCGTAAATAAACACTTGATGAAAGACCTTGTTAAATTGGGTATTTGGAACGATGGCGTAAAAAATAAAATCATCGTTGCAAAAGGTTCGGTGCAAGGTATAAAAGAAATACCTGATAATATCAAAGCGTTGTACAAAACAGTTTGGGAAATTTCTCAAAAGGTAATTATCAATATGGCTGCCGACCGTGGCGCATACATTTGCCAAAGCCAGTCGTTAAATTTATTTGTGCAGGATGCCAACTTCGCCAAACTTTCGTCAATGCACTTTTATGGCTGGAAAGCAGGATTAAAAACCGGAATGTATTACCTACGCACCAAAGCCGCAGCAGATGCCATACAGTTTACTGCCGACAAAGCAGCAGCAAACAAACCGGCAGAAGAAATACTTGGCAACGAAGACACATTAGTATTGGAGCGCGAACAACAACAAAAACTTGCCAACGAACGCCAGGCAATATTAGAAGCCGAAATAGCCGCACAAATTACTTGTTCCATTGATAACAAGGACGATTGTGAGGCGTGTGGAAGTTAAATTTAATTAGGAATAACGTAACTATAAAATAAAAGAATAGGGTGTCCTCGTCCTGAACGGTCAAAATGAGAGAAACGGGGAATAACTATGGAATAAAGTAAAATATTTTCAATAAACAAAAGAAAATGGGGATAACGAAAGTTATCCTTTTTTTTGTGCCTATATCTTAAAATCTCTCCAAAAAATAAAGAGTTAATTTATAGATTCCCCCACTTAACAATAGCAAACAAATAACAACTATTGATGTAAAAAGTAGCAATCAGTTGAAGTAGCGATTAACATTAAAAGTAATTTTGAAAAATCTAATAGGATAAATATTCAAAAACGAAACAATGCAATTTTTACGAGGTATCTTTGATTTAGTTAAATCAAATTTTAATAACGTACAGTCAAAACTGAGGGAATCCTTGAATGTAATTTTGCAAAAAAACAATCAATAATATGAATACAATAATTATAGCCATACTTGCTTTACCAGTATTTTGTATAATGGTAATGTTACTTAGTTGGATAATGCCTTCTGATAAAGTTAAAATTGCAGAAAATTTTTTATCAAAAGTTTTGCCCAAAATACCTATTGCAGCAATTATCAAAGCATTTATGAATAAAATAAACAAATAAAAATATGAAAGCAGTTGAAGAACCTATTGAAATTAAAGTTGGAATTGAAATAATTTTGCATTTTACAAGTGAACCACAAGTGATTCATAATATTTATACCGATAAATATTACAATTCTATAAAACAGGCATTGGAAGACGCAAATTATTATAATACCATCCCCCGTTTGGCGTAGCCACCGCCTACGTCATCTTTAACTCGGCTTCCAGCCAAAACCCCACAAAAAAACCTGCTCTAAATTAATAGAGCAGGTTTTTTTTGAAGCATTAGGCTACCCACCGAAGTGGCTAACCTAATTGTTGCGGCGGCTGACCTATTCGTTGTCGCTGCCGACCTATTTGTTGTCGCTGCCGACCTATTCGTTCTCGCCGCCGACCTATTTGTTCTCGCCGCCGACCTATTCGTTGCCACCTCCGACCTATTTGCGGAAGCCGCCGACCTATTCGTTGCCACCTCCGACCTATTTGCGGAAGCCGCCGACCTATTTGCCGAAGCGGCTAACCTATTTGCCGTGGCGGGTTACCTAATTGCGGCTCTTTTGGGTTTTTCGGATTAATTAACCAACACCATAATAATGTTACTTTCCGGCTGTAACACATCCTGAATGCTTAATTGTGTTTTGAAATACACATCCTTTGCGTGAGCAAAACCTGTTAAAGTTACACTTCTGTTATTGGTTGCACGCATAATTGTCCACGTAACACCATCCAAAGAAACGAACCAGATGTGAAGGTGATTTTTATTGTCAGGTCCTCCCGCAGTAACCATATCAATTGTACCTGCTAAAGTTCCACATTTTCCTCCAAATTCCTTAATGTGCGCACCGTGCGCAGGAATAACATTAAATCCACAGCTGTGCAAAATAGAAATTGCTCTTGCTGGTGTTGCGTTTGCGATGTTTTGTACAAAAGCCAATATAAATTGAGCTCTGTTGTTCATATCCTTAAATAATGCAGGATAATCGTCCGTTGACGCTGCATTGCATACACCAATAGATGTATGGAAATCAGCCAAAATAGTACCGCCAAACACTATACCCGAAGCATTGCTCATCGTGTAAATATTGGTGGCTGTTACAATTCTTCCCGGCTTATCATCCGGAAAATTAATAGACCCAGTTACCTGATGTATCGGTAACACCATAGTCATAATGATGAAGCGAACATCACCGACTAAAACTAATTTTTTTTTCATATTATTTATATTTAAAATTTTCGGGAACAGCACACAATTTATAATTTCATA
>CAILDT010000432.1 GCA_903833025.1 uncultured Bacteroidota bacterium
CTACAATTGTTACTGCGCCTACTAAGGCAATTAGTTTGATTTTTTTCATGTTTTTTGGGGTTTTGGATTGTTTTAATTAATTGTTTTATACTATTTTTTACTTTATTTCGATACCAAAACTAATTTATTACTTCTTGAAATTAACACGTTGCAAAACAAGTTTTAATTTACTTATCAACAATTGAAACGAAAAAAATTGGCGGCGGAACTAGTATAATTTTTTATCCCGAAACGAAACGGTAGATAGCTAAAACAAATAAAAAAACCAGTGAATTTATTCTTCAGGTAAAGTATTCTATTTCCCTTCCTTCTTCAGCATATTCAGGGCGAAATAGCCAATCAGCAATATAACAACTCCCATAATAATCCAAAGCCACTTTTTACTTTCCATTAACTGATTTTGCTTGATTACAGGAGTGATTTTTGCTTGTTCGGTACCATAATTTATTTCAGTTAATTCCTTGGGAATTTTGTTTTTGAAATGTTCTATATCATAAATCGGTTCGTGATCGTTTTTTTTGCCGTAGGTTAAATAAATATTTTCCGAAAAAGGTAAATTAGCAACTAACCTGCTTTTCTCTCCATATACTTTTATTTCACTTATTGTAATAGGAGCATTATCATAATTATAAACTATAATCTTTATCTTTTTTGTAACTTCATTATTACAATATATATTATGGTTTTCTATCGAAGATAAAACAGATGTATTTAATAAATACCAATTTTCTATATCTCCTTTAGGAGTATGATAGGTTCCGCTTGTACCATAAACATTCATATTTCTATAGAAATCAGTTGGCGCACTACTTTTAACAGTAAGATAACTTACTAAATAATTATAAGGCAATTCAACAATCACCTCCGATGTTTTATCTTTTTTATTTTCGGTTTGTTTCCACTTATTTATTTTCAATGTGTCGTAATTGCCTTGTTTTACATTGCATTTATACACATACGCATTGGTTACATTTATCCGTTCTGTAAGTATATCATCGAACTTTAATCTAAAATATGCGTATTCAGAGCTATTAAAATCAAGTGTATTGTGTTCGAAGTGATTATCTACATCATTAAATTTTACGATACGAAGATGTTCTGCAATAGTAAACCATTGCTTGTTATCATTGCTTCCTTCTACTTTTACACTTTTATCATAGTTGGCATCTGCAATGGTTAATGAAATTTGATTAATGGTTTGTTTCTTAGCCGACTTCAACGTAATGTACGATGCCGATTTATCAGTATAGCTATTATTAATCATATCAAAAGATAAAGTAGCAAGTTCTCGTTTTTCACCCAGCCACTCCATTATATAAGGCACTTCGGCGGTGTCGTTTTCTTTTATGTTATATAATCTGATGTCGGTTAAATTACTTTTACATTGCGCGATAATTTCGGGCAAGAGTGGAACAGCATAATATCCCTCCTTCTCTACTTTATTTAATTTTCTTTTATACGTATATCCATCTGCCTGCGCAAAAATGCAAACAGGAAATAAGAAGAACAGAAATAGTTTGATTGTTTTTTTATGCATCGCTATTGTTTTTAAATTTCCGAATTTGTTATCGTTTCATCTTTGTTCTGCTCATCATCATCAAAAATTAACACTTTGAACTTTTGATACAAAAAAGCAACAAGCAGTAATATAGCACCCAACATCATATACGCAACCACTTTATATCCGGTAGATAAATTATCAGTATCCACCAATAATAATTTCAATATCGTAAATCCGAATAAAGAAATAGAAGATATACGAAGCACTTTGTTTTTTCTGAAAATACCGATTGCAATAAGCACAAACGAATACACTCCCCATATAATAGTGAAACCAAATTTGTAGGTATTGGATACCGATAAATAATTTGCATCTGTTCCGAAACTTAGTATATGATTAATGTTCATCAATTCATTGGATAATATTGCTAAGATAAAGAGATGAACAATGCAGCCCGAATATATTTTTGAAATAGTGAATTGATTAAACGTTTCTGTTTTTAATAATTTATTTGTAAGCCATAGCAGTATCGCAAACAAAGCAAAAGAAACATACCGGAGATAAAGTAGAACAGATGATTGTGTATAATATTCCGATTGCTCATTAAGTAAATAACTGTCGCGAAGAGTTGCTAACTCGTGCAAACTCCAAAAAAGGAAACCTGTTACAGCAAGTAAATTTAATCCAAACACTACCCAGCGAACCATATTGTCCTTCCACCTTTTAATTGCTAATATCGACAATACCGAAAAGAAAAAAAGATTATACATCCCCAGCACCACATCTTTTAAATTCAAATAAATGTAATCATATACATCCATAATAGCACCTTTTTCAGCCCATACTTCTTTGCTCGGAACTTGTATCAACGATTTTTGATACATTGATTCATAGCTTGCATTAATCTCATTGCTGAATGCAAAATAACTAATCAACAACAACAGAATAGGTAATACATATTCGAAAATAGTGTACATAACAAATTCCTTTTTTATTTCTTTGGGAATTTCTTTTTTGTGATGAACAAAAATAATTGTCCCGATAGAAAAAGAAACAAACAACGAAGTAAAAATATGCATATTGAAAAAAGGATTCCAGAATTTGAAAAGCGATTCTTCAAAATATCCATAGTATGAAGTCGCCCAATCGTGAACCAAGCTAAACACCGCAAGTAATATCATTACGTAACCAAGCC
>CAILDT010000433.1 GCA_903833025.1 uncultured Bacteroidota bacterium
CACGCGGTATCTTTTTTTCTTTAATAAATTGCCTGCGGCGCAAAGGCAAAAAAAGTATACTTCGCGCGGGTCGGGCGCAGATGGCAAGTGTATCGCTTTTAATTTCCTTTATGTTTACGCACGTGTGAGATTCTTTATTCGTAACCCTATTCATTTACAAACTTCTTCCTTATTATTCCTTGTTCCGTTTGTATTTCCAAAAAGTAAATACCTTTTGCTTTATCACTAAAATCTATTATTGTCTCCTTGACATTCTGAACTTGTTTCAGAATCTCACAACCTAAAACATTATACACTTTTATTTCTTTTATTTTCGTGCCTTCTGCACCTATAGTAAATACACCATTTGAAGGATTTGGATACAACTTGATTTTATTCTCCATTTCCAATTCATCAATACCAATACCACTACATAACGTTAAACTTATATCATCAATGTAATAATATGCCACATCTTGAGCTGCTCCAGTATTTACTAATGTAACAGTGGTATTAGCATCGCTTTTAAAATTACCTATAGTCATAAACCGTTCCCCACCGGATGCGGTAAAAGTACCCTCAACTTTATACCAAGTTGTATCGTTTCCAATAAGACCACTAACATCATAATAAAGAAATTGGGGTGTAAACGATAAAAAACAATTTACGCAACCCGTTATGGCAGTGTTTGAAAAATAAGCAGATAATGTATTGACTCCGTACATTCCTGCTTCTGCAATTGAAACATAAAAGATTAGACGATAACAAGTATTGTTTTTTAAAGTATCTGTTAATTCTACCTGTACGTATTCTCTACGATTTGTGAGTGAATTTACATACGCAACGAATCCAGCATAAGCGTTTCCATCTTTAGCGTTTTGTATTCCAACATAATTATTTGGAACATGCGCAATATTGAAAGGCGAACAAGTATCGAAATAATCGGAACTTGCATTGGTAGGATCCACCCAAGGTATTGCATAGCGAATTTGCCCTGTATTGTCTGGGCAGGTATCATAAACTTCAAAAGAATTGTTAGGTACTAAATTTTGGGATTTTAGTCCCGAAATTACTCCAACAGAAAACAGGACGAAAATAAAATATTTCATAAAATAAAAATTGTTTAGATTAATTTATTTTATGATAATAATTCTATCTGTTTTTATTCTATTATCTCCTATTTTAATTTCATAATAATACACTCCCGCACTCAATTCCCCAGCATTTATTATTATTGATTTATTCTCTGAATTCAGCACTTGTTCCTCCACTACCCTACCTGAAATATCATAAATTCTAAAATTAGCAATACCTAATTCTATAATCTTGTATTCTAAGGTCATCGTGCCATCATTAGGATTCGGATATAGTTTGAAGTCGGAGTTTAATATATTTTTTGTTGGGATATTATGATGTATCAAATGTTTCCCCTGGTCTTCGCATTGCTCCTCAAAATCGACCCAATAATTGCTTATATAACTCAATAACACCCTCGCGAGCCATACCCCATCTCCTGCTTCGGACGGGCATTGCATGGCTATGTTGTACATAGTAGCACTATCGTCACTGGTGTATTGATAGGTGCTATCGTTCAGCCGAAGCAGGTAGTAATAATTCATCATTTTATTATTCGCTTCAATGTTATTATTCGCGCTTAAAGAAGCGTTTATAGAAGTGGCAGTACCAAAATTGCCCAGTTTAATATTTTTTTCAACTTCTTTCAACTGCCCTAATGTAGCTACTTTTGCACTATCATAAAAGTTTTTTAATACCATATTGCTGTCTGGAGAATAACCATTTGCGCTGTCCAGTTGCTCATATACATATTTTTTATCGTGATACTGCTGCTCATCTTGGTAAACAGGGTATTGGGTAGTATCGCTTACAAGTTGCAATAATTCGCGGGTGTGGATTCCATTAGAACCAACTGTGGGTATTAGGGCACAATCAAAAGTATAAAGAGGTGGATTTGTTAAAACGTGTATGCCATTTGTATATGCTATGCCTTGAGGATTACTATTAGCTTGATTATTTGTAGGAACTCCTAAAAAATTGCTTGGTTGATTTAAAGCAGAACAATACAATGGCGAAGCATTGTTAGGGTCAGCACTACCAGCCGTTCCGTCAGCATAAGTTTGCGCTTTATTTAGACCACCAAAATCACCTAAAGCCCACCACATATCACAAGGCACATAATTAGGTCCTCCTTGTTGGCTTACTATACCATTAGTACGCAAAACAAACCCATACTTACCATCGCTCATTTTATTATTTCGCAATACACTTAATGGCGATTTATTATTAAACACCATACTTTCACCAATATGGTTAATAGTATTGCAGGTAACCCAGCTAACCGGGCTGTTTATTACTTCTATACCATTGTATTTTATGTTTGTAATATCTGTAATTGCCTCTCCGTGTATGTAGTTATTGCCTTGTATTTGTATAAACTGGCACCGTTCAGCTAATATTCCTTTGCCATAATTAAGGCACGAACCATATTTTACTTCCAGTTCAGGATTATCTAATATTGCTAATGCCGATTTTACCATTCTTGCATTTATACAAATATCTGTTTGGGTAATAGTATTGTGTTGAATAAAAATGGTGTACGGTGTGGCGTGTGGCACTTGCACCAGTCCATCGCCAATGTATATACCCACAGTGCTATGCCCTAAACCGTTAGCGGTTATTGTGTTTCCATCAACTATAGTACTTATTGTATTTATACAAGTTGGATATGGA
>CAILDT010000434.1 GCA_903833025.1 uncultured Bacteroidota bacterium
ACTTCATATAAACCTGTTTTATGATTAAATGTTTGGTAATTACCTTCATTAGGATCTGAAGTTGGAACGGCAGTTGACCAAACTTCTCCAATGCCATTATGAGTTATTTTGGCAATATGAAAGTCTTTTAATCTATTTTGAATAAATGTTTGTTGATTAGTGACTAACAATGCTTGCGCTTCTGCTCTTGCATTTGTGTTTGTTGCATCATCAAAATATGTTGGTCCATTATCTATAGTATTGACTTGATATATCATAATTACCCTACCGTTCCATATCTAGTACCTACGTTTGTCCAAGTAATATTTGATGCGCCTGATGTAGCTGCGCCTCCACTACCTCCAGGGACGGGACTCCCATAGCTGTTGCCTCCAGTACCAGCACACCCACTAGCACCCCAAGTGCCACCTGGACCTCCAGGAGAACCGTAACCAAGAGCAGTACCACCACTACCAGCCCCATTAAATGTTCCAGGACTGCCAGGACGATTGCCATAAGATGGTGCTGGGTCACCCGCACCGCCAGAAGAGTTTGTGCTTCCAGTTCTACCACCACCGCCACCACCACCAGCATAACAAGGGCCACCACAACTACCGAAAGCAAAACTACCAGAACCACCACCACCACCACCACCACCAATAACACCTGAAGCATTATTGACAGTAATTGCAGATGATATTAACATTGCTGTGCCACCACTACCGCCAGGAAGTCCAAGAAAATGATGAGAAGCCCCACCATCACCACCTTGACCTAATATATACCCATTGTTAGTTAAATTTACACCTGCTGGGAAACTTCCATTAACCGTTAAACCATAATTTCCTGTTGAACTTGCAGAAATAACCACGCTAGAATTAATAGTTGCATTTAATAATGAAGTTCCATTCCATCCAGCAGAAGTAGCTAAAGTAGCTAAATTTGCATTAGAAGTATTAGAAGTAATAGTAAGCGTAAAGGCATTAGCTTTTCCATAAAAATTGGTTGGCATAATAATAGTTGAGCCTGGAGTAGTAACGCCAGCTAAAGTTCTTACTGCGGTGTCATTCAAACTAATTTGAGTTGTGCCATTGCCGCCATTTTCAATTTCAATGGATTGTCCAGTAGTTGTTCCCGCTAAACTGATCGGTCCTGATGAATTAAGTCCCATATTAAAATCCTTGTAAACCTTGTGTTATTGGTTGCTTTTTAGCTTTTAGTATCCATGCTGGGTAAAATAAGTCGTCAATTTTAATGTTGCCAGGTGGTTTTCCGTCAATAGCATCCATTAATTTTTTATGCTCATCAGGGTCTTGTTTTTTGGCATCAATAATATCTACTAATAAATAAGCTAAAAATTCTTCAAACTCTTTTGTGCCTTTTAACTGAGTATCTTTTAAGGAATAAGGCAACTGCATTAATTCTGATTTAAATAAAAATTTGTTTGGGTTTACACCATCTTGACCTAAAACAGACCCACCAAATTCTAAAATTGTATCGGCATACATACCCGTTAAAATATGAACCCGTGTTTGCAAATAGTTTAAATCTGAATACTCGTAAATAAAATCAATACCGCTTTTCATAATCAATCCTATTTAAATGAAGGTCCATGAAACCAAGTTACTGCTGAATATCTTGTACCAGAAATTACTGGCACAACTCTATGTTCTAAGTAAGACGGAAATACTAAAATACTACCTTTTTTTAATTTTACATCTAACCCAGGTTTTCTAAATTCAAATTCACCGCCTTCAAAACTATCATTCAATAAAAC
>CAILDT010000435.1 GCA_903833025.1 uncultured Bacteroidota bacterium
CGTGTGCTCTTCCGATCTTTGACCGTACATTTGCGCAAAATTTTAAAGAATGAAATTATTACTAAACTATTTAAAAAGATATAAAGCATTAGTTGCTTTGGCATTGTTATTAGCAACTTTCAACCAAATATTTTCGTTGTTGGACCCGATGGTGTTTCAAACCATCGTTGATAAATATGCAACTCACCGGCACGAGTTTTCAAAATATGACTTTTTGAAAGGAGTAGGTTTACTTATTTTACTGTCTATGGGGTTTGCAATGGTATCAAGGATTGCAAAGAATTTTCAGGATTATTTTGTAAATGTTATTACTCAAAAACTCGGTGCGCAAATTTATTCGGATGGATTAAAACACTCATTAGAACTGCCTTATCAGGTATTCGAAGACCAGAGAAGTGGAGAAACATTGGGCAAATTGCAAAAAGTTAGAAGCGATGTAGAAAAGCTAATAATGGCGTTTATCAGTATTTTATATACCTCCTTGGTTGGGGTTGTTTTTGTGATGATATATGCCTTCCGCATTCACTGGAGCATTGCTGTGGTCTATTTTTCGGCAGTACCCATTTTGGGTTTTATTACTTCTAAACTTAGTAAAAAAATAAAAGTTATTCAGAAAAAGATTGTTGGCGAAACCACTGCTTTGGCTGGTTCTACTACCGAATCGTTGCGCAATATTGAATTGGTAAAAAGTCTTGGATTAGCCGATCAGGAAATAAATAGATTGAACGGCACTACACTAAAAATACTTGGTCTCGAATTAAAAAAAGTAAGATACATTCGCAGCATCAGCTTTATACAAGGTACGTTCGTCAATTTTTTAAGAAGTTCTATTTTGTTTTTATTGTTGTATTTAATATTTTCTGATATCCTTACTACCGGGCAATTATTTTCGCTTCAAATTTATTCCTTCTTTATTTTCGGTCCGCTACAAGAGTTAGGTAATATAATAATGACGTATCGCGAAGCAGAAGTGTCGTTAGATAATTTTAATGGGATATTAAATACCCCAAAAGAAGAGAAACCCAAAAACCCTGTGGTGATAAAGGGAATACAAACATTGGAATTTGATAACGTAAGTTTTAAACATCAAACAGCAAGCACCAAGGCGTTAGAGAATATTTCGTTTACCACTAAAAATGGCGAAACCATTGCTTTTGTTGGTCCTTCTGGGTCTGGTAAAACTACATTGGTAAAATTATTGGTAGGATTATATCATCCGCAGGAAGGCGAAATTTTGTACAACGGAAATGGCGGAAAAACAATTGACCTGGACCAACTCCGTTCTCAAATAGGTTTTGTAACGCAGGATACACAGCTATTTGCAGGCACTATAAAAGAAAATTTATTATTTGTAGCACCCAATGCCACAGATGCCGAATGTTTGGATGTACTTAACAAAGCTGCTTGTCAAACCTTATTAGCCCGTGCCGACAAGGGCTTAGATACAATGATTGGCGAAGGAGGAGTAAAAGTTTCGGGTGGCGAAAAACAGCGTTTATCTATTGCACGCGCGCTACTCCGCAAACCTTCTTTATTGGTTTTTGATGAAGCTACGTCCTCACTCGATTCGATAACGGAAGAAGAAATTAGCAAAACGATACGTGATTTATCC
>CAILDT010000436.1 GCA_903833025.1 uncultured Bacteroidota bacterium
GTGTAGGACCGCCTACTTGCCAGCTTTCGCCGCCGTTTGGTGCAGTGAGTATTAAGGGTGCGTTTATGGTGAAGGTTCCGTTTGATTGGTCAACGATGGTGTTGTTGTTAAAATCAAACACACGTACCAAACAGTTGGTGGAGGAGGTGTTGGGCACTGTCCACGAATAAAATAGTGCGTTTAGGTTGGTTGCCAACGATGTCCACGTTGTTCCGCCGTTTGTTGAATAGTCAACAGAATAGAAGTTGGATGTTCCGGCGGCTGTCCACGTAATGTTGTGTTGGGTGCAACCCGCCCATATTTCTCCGCCGTTAGGCGATGTAACTGTGATTGACTGCGCAGATGCGGTGTTGATGGTAAACGCTGTTAACACAGCGATTGTTAGTAGTTTTAATAATTTCATTTGTTTTTGTTTTTTGTTTTGTTTTTGTTTATTGTTTTTGATGTTTAAAATTTTGAAATGGTTGCATACAGCTTCTCTTTAAAAATAAGATGACAATATTACAAAAATGTAGTTTAATAACAATTTATCGTTGATAAAATTTGAATATAAGGAGATAAGCGAAAGAAATAATTAGTTCATATCTAATTTTTAATTATCATTGTGCACCAAATGAAAAATTACCGTGGTGTTTAACACCACTCCCTTTTCGAAAATACAACCCGAATTACATCATTCAGTTTACAGAGGCAATTGCGTTAACGAGGCGCGTGGTTGTTTTGTGGTACTGGAAAACTCTTCAGCGGTACTGGAAAACTATTCAGCTGTATTGGAAAACTCTTCAGCGGTACTGGAAAACTCTTCAGTGGTACTGGAAAACTCTTCAGCTGTACTGGATAACTCTTCAGCTGTACTGGAAAACTCTTCAACTGTACTGGATAACTCTTCAGCTGTACTGGATAACTCTTCAACTGTACTGGATAACTCTTCAACTGTACCGGATAGAAGTTGCCCGACACCAAAAAGTATCAATATTTTTGAAGTAAATAATATAACTACATTAATTTCAGGTATTTAAGATAAAACATCAAAAACAAATCAATTAATATAAACTAAAAACAAAAAAACAAAAAAAATGTCAAAACAATTAACACAAACAATTAAGAAAGTGAGTCCCAAGGACACACCTTCTTCGAACAGAGAAACCTTATTGACTATAGGAGGCAATATGGAATTAAGTAGTAACACTGTTATTGCGGCGCAAGGAGTTTTGGTAACTGCTGCCGGAAATGCAATTGGCGTTAAAATACTGGCTAATACCAATGCGCACGATGCGGCAAAGTTGGCTACTAAGGCGATGAACAAAGCTAATTCGGATGGGTGCAAAGTTATTAATGATGCGGCAGTAATTGTGGCGCAACAGTTGAATAACAATGTGGAAGCTGAAGAGGCATTAGGTTTTCCGATGACTTCGGCAACGGCTCAAGATGCTGCACTTCCGCCAAAGGTGGTGAATGGGTCGATGAGTCAGGGGGATTTTGATGGTACGTGCGATATTCATTTTGATAAGGTGGGCACTGCGAATGAGTATTCGGTAAAAATGACGAAGGGCGACCCGTCGGTAAATGCTGATTATGTTCAGATTGATAATCCTTCGTTAACTTATACTACTTCTTCAATAACTATTCCTATTGGGGCTGATTATTTGGATAAACCGCTTTGGTTTAAGGTTACTGCGCATAATGATGCGGGTGCCGGTCCGAGTTCGGAGCCGTTTGGTGGGCGTAAAATTCAGTAGGTTTTTTAATTTTTGAAATTAAAACTCCTGTTTTGCATTAGCAAAGCGGGAGTTTTTTTATTGCTGATATTGGTTATGCATTAATTAGTTACTTTTGTAAAAATTAAAAAAATGAAAATAGAAATAGAAATAAAAGATAGTAAAGCCGAATTTTTTTTAGAATTGGTGAAAAGTTTCAACTTCGTAAAAAAAGTGAAAGTAGAAAAAATAGAAAAAAAGCCAACAAAAAAGGAAATACTCGATGGTATCCGCCAAGGGCTGAAGGAAGTGAAAATGATAAAAGCAGGGAAAATGAAGGGGATACCTTTGGAGGATTTTTTAAATGAGTTATAAAATAAATAATAAGTTATTCAATCTCTTCAATTTTATACACCACACCATTAATTTCGGTTCGTTCATTTATTTTTAAACCCATCAATTTTTTTCCTAACGGAGAATCGGGCGACAGAAAAATAATGTTTTTATCGTCCATATTTATTTTACCTAACGCCACCGAAATAAATAAATACAACCCATTTGTTTTTACCAAACTGCCAATAATTATTTTTGAAGATTTTATATTGATGTCAATTTTTTGGAGCGCGTTTTTTTGTTCGAGCACTTCGTGAAGTCGTCGGTTTATTTTTTCTTGCTCCAGTTGCATCATCGCTTGAGCGGTTTCGTGCTTATCGCCAGCCGAACTTTTGCTATCATTTGCCGTTCCTTTGGTTAAATCGGCAAGTTCGGTTTTCATCTCATTAATTTTTTGGTTTATTAATGTGATGCAATAATTATAAATTCTTTGTTTGAGCATTAGCAATTACCTCACCACCACTTTCGATTTCAAAATCAAATCGCCTTTTTCAAAAATAACCATATACACACCTTTGTCAATATCGGCAAGTGATATAAGCGTATTGTTTTTTCCTTCGGAAGATTCGGCAGTTTTAAAATAAATAATTCTGCCAAGCATATCCATCAATTTTAAACTATAATTTCCGCTTGATTTTACATCAAAAGAAATAGTTATTTCCGCTGTCGCGGGATTTGGAAAAACAGATAATGAGGAATTGTAATTAATATTATCCGCCACACCTAAACTTGTGCAAGTAGTAAACGGCACAGCATCGGAAGCAATACCATTGGCGGTAACTACCAATTGATACGTACCAGAAAGTAGAGTAGGGGGTAACTCAAATTGAGCAGTATCGGGCAAATTACCTGTTTGCACATCTGTACGGTTCCAGTTAAAACTTCTGGCATAATAAACGTTAGTACCTTGTGTAAGGCGAATAACAGGGTAGTTGGTCGCCATCTGAAAATCATCGCCATAAGCAGCACCTTCCGAAATGCCATTAAAATTTTTACCAACAATAGTATATAAATTACAACTATCCTGTATAACACTGTCGATAATGGGCTTTCCAGCAGTTAATGGATTTCCACTTGGCGTATAAACATAATATTGGGTGCTTCCTTGTTGTCCATAAAGCACCTGCCCATTAGGCAATTGAAGCATATTGGTATAATAACAAGGTTTGCGAATTGAATCATTTCCGTCAGGAGCGAGAATGTGTAAATACGTATTGGTAAGATAATCGTATTCGTAAAAGCGAGTAGGCGGGTCGAAAATATGTTGCGACGAAACCGGCGCAGGACCAACAGCCAACAATATTTTACCATTCACCATCATACAATCTGCAGCATCCACTGCCCCTTGATTGTTCGGTATATCAGCCCCGGCAACCCAAGTGCCAGGCGCAGTAGTGCCCGAAGGCGTGTAAATAGCGGTGTGATTAGTGCCGCCAATAAAAAAAGCACGCCCATCAGGTAATAAAGTTGCAGGACCAGTTTCCGAACCCCACGAATCGTATAACTGCACCTGCACATTAGCATCAGCCACCCATTGATTTAGCGAAGGAATAAATCTTTCGGAATTGTTAGAAGAAACATCCACCATCAAAATGCTTTGGTCAGCTAGTTTCACCCACGAAACTTCATCGTGCCCACCAATGCATGCCGGACCAGAAGTAAAAGAATTGGTAGCAGGGTTGTAAATTTCCGTTGCCTGATAACCAGCAGTTAACAAGCCAATCATCACTTTGCCATTTGGCAAAATTTCGGAAATAGCATCGCCCATATAAAAATTGTTGGTGGTAACCATCGTCCACGTATCAGTAACCGGATTATAAACTTCTGCTTTGGAGCCGCCAGAGCCGTATTCGCCACCACCTACAAACACACGCCCATCTTTCAACACTTGCGAGCCAAAATATAATCGCGAATCGTGCATTGTGTCAATGGTTGTCCACGCACCATTCGCATAGCTTCCGTGAATATCAGGTGTAAGTTTATTCCACACACTACCAATACTATCAGCACCGCCGGTATATGCTTTCGCGATAACACAGCCATTCGAAAGTAAAATCATCACACCACCGCAACTATCATTAGCAAGCGTGCTTATTGGTGTCCAGCTGCCTTGTGCTTTTATTTGCTGAATAAAAAAAACAGAAAGAATAAAACTTATTTTTATAAAAATATTATTGGAGAGGAGTAGTTTTATTTTTTGCATCTGTTTTTGTTTTATTTATTTATTTTGAAATAACCTTAAATTCTGTTCTTCTGTTTAATGCTCGGTTTTCGGCAGTGTCATTTTTTACTTTCGGTTTTGTTTCGCCATAACCTTTGTAAGTAAGGCGTTTCGAATCAATGCCATTTGCCAATAAATAATCGTAAACCGATTTAGCTCTGTTTTGCGACAGTGTTTGGTTCATTTTTTTATCACCCACATTATCTGTATGTCCGCCTAATTCAATGCGCATTGTTTTATTCAAATTTAAAAAAGAAACTAATTTATTTAACTCCGCTTTCGATTCCGGTTTCAAATCAAATTTAGCAGTTTCAAAAAATATATTTTTTAACTCCACCACATTGCCCGTATCTATGGGTTGAAGCGGAACATTCAAATTAAAAGGTTTAGAAGCATCGGGAATATCTTTTAAAGAAAAGTTTTCGGAATAAAATAAATAACCTGCTTGAGAAACATTTAATGCATAATTTTTATTTACGGGTAATGTTACTAAAAACTCACCATTACCGCTGTTTGCATCAGAAGTAATAATTGTTTTTGCAGTTTCTAAATCTATCAATTCGAAATGCGCACCCAATGGGGCTTTTGTTTTTGCATCATATACTTTACCTTTTACATACGTAATTTTCCCTGGGCGGATAGCATCATACAATTCAAACTGATACATATCTAAATCGCCAAAGCCACCAGCACGGCTGGATGCAAAATAAGCAAGATTGCCGGCACTATTTACCAATAAACTATTTTCATCTCCATACGTATTAATCGGATAGCCTAAATTTAAGGGGGTACCCCATTCGCCTTTATCATCTTTTCGGGAAACGTAAATATCCAAACCTCCCATACCAACGTGTCCATCGGAGCTAAAATAAAGGGTTTTACCATCGGGGTGAATAAAAACAGATTCTTCTTTGCCGGGAGTATTAATTTTATTTCCAATGTTTATAGGCGTACCCCAGCTTCCTGCATCAGTCAAAACAGAATACCAAATATCAACACCACCTAACCCACCCGGACGATTACTAATAAAATAAAGCGTTTTGCCATCCGAAGAAAAAGAGGGTTGCGATTCGAAATCTTTTGTATTAATTGGCTGACCAATGTTATAAGGGCGCGTCCATTTATCACCCACTTTTTGAGAGTAGAAAATATCGCACGAGCCATATCCTTTTCTGTTTGGTCCATAACTACCATCCATTTCCTGACAAGCAGCGAAAAATAAAAGCTCACCATCAGCCGAAAGAGCAGGAGCGCCCTCATTGCCTGGAGTATTAATTCCGTTAACTGGTGTAGCCGTAGTCCAGGCACCATTTACTTTTTTACTTGCATAAAAATCTTCCTGCAACGCTTGTTTTTCACTCCTATCATTTCTGGTAAAAATAAATAGTTGGTCATCGGCTGTAACAGCAGGAAAGTATTCAGCCAAATTAGTGTTGATAGCTGCACCCATATTTTTAGGCTCAAACGGAACAGGGTGTTTTATTGCTTCAATAGCGAAGTTGCAATTATTTAATTGCCTATCCACATCGTCTTTAATATCAGGGTTGATGTGCGTTTTTTTAAGGAAGTGTTCGTAATCTTTTTTAGCATCATCGTATTTTCCAATTTTCATTTCTTGTTCGGCAAGAAGATAAAAATTACTCAAATTAAAATTTGGA
>CAILDT010000437.1 GCA_903833025.1 uncultured Bacteroidota bacterium
ATTAAGACGAGAATAATAGATAGCTTCTTTTGTGATAAAGGCTTTGGTAAGAGATTCTGCCAACGTCTTTTGAAAATGGGATATATTGACAGTTTTCGAAGAATGTGCTAACATACTATCTAAAATGGTGTTATCCAAAGCCATTTTCTTGGAAACATAGGCTGGGAATAATAGTTGAATATAGCGTGGCAATAAAAGGCGAACATTATTACTGTATCCACGAAAACAATACTGCGTATGTATACCAGTATCTTTATTTTCTGTATTACGGGTTTCGCAAGTTTCACATTTATACTTCCTTGTTAAAATAAAATAATTTCCTTCTGGGTGCACAACTGACCGCCAACAATATCCATTTGGTACAACGTTTGCTGTATGAGCACGCTCGGGAGGACAGTTACAACAAGGCATGTTAAACTCATCTTTAGTTAATACTAAGTCAACAATAAATACAAACACCTTTGGGTTAAAGTAATGCCACGGTTCGTTGGCCTTTTGGCCCAAGGGACTAGGGGGCAGTATGAAGCCTATTTCAACAGGTTTCCCTTGTTTAACCTTTAGTTTAACCCCGTCTAATAATTCATTCAAATAGTTAGATACATATGGATTTAATTTTTGATCGCCACTGCATAACTTCACTTCACCGTCTAATGATCTTGGTCTACCTTTCTTGGCTGGTTCACGTTTAAAAAAAGTTTCATTTAATTTCACGTTAGGTGTAGGGGCATTAAGCTTACAATCGATGCCAACCGGAATATCAGGTACTAGTTGGACACCACCAGGTTCATTCGTTTTTAATTTGCAATTTTCAAAGCAATTAAAATCCGACTTACTATTAACATCCCATTCACATTCAGTTCTAGTAGGTAAGAAATCTTCAGTAAATTTGGATGTTGACGAGAACGTACTGTGTACGTCTTGATTTTTATTGTGTTGACTACCATCGTTATTATTATCAATACCTTGAACTTCATCGCTTTCAGAAGTAACGTCATCAATTTTGCTTGCAGAAGTATCTGCATTATTTTTACTGGAATTTTTTGAAGAAGATCTATTCTTCGAACTTCGGCGAAAACGTTCTCCATGGATATTAACCTTTTCAGGTGTATCATAATGACCACGTTTGTTTGTAGACCTATCGTCAGTTTCTTTCATTCCATCGGAATCAGTTGCATTAACCTTTTTTGTAGGATCATTGATAAAAGAAACCAAGTCGTCCACAATATCATCATCGAGGGTACGTCCCCGTTTCTTAGGAGTATCCTGTTGCGTATTTTTTTTTTGCATTTTACTGATATGCTCTTCATGAAAGACACTGGATGATGATGTACTAGTAACAGCAGGCGAAAATGTTACCGACGAGGGGCTAATAATACCTTTAGACAAAAGTGGCTCCTTTTGCGGGGCAACTCTGGAAGGAAGCTCACTTGATCGAGCATTTTTAGGTGATTCTCGTCCTTTATGCTGTACGTGTATGCAACCTTCGGAATCGGTATTATTTTTCCTTACTGATTTCTGGTGCAGATCGGTATCTTTTTTTTCATTGCTAACATTTCCAGTCTTAAAATTATAATTGTTGGGTAACAAGGTTGATGAAACGCTAGCAGCAGAGCTCTTAGAGGTCGGTTGAGGAAATTTACCTGAGAGTAGAGGGACTTGTGGAGATCGCCGTTGAGATGCCGATTGGGAATATGTTTTAAAAGGTGACACAAGAGGTGACACACCACCAAGGAAAGGCTGATACATAGCAATCTTTCCCAAGGAATCTTGTCTAACATACGAGATCAAAACGGCACCTGCTGTGGAAGACCGTAAACAAGAGTTGGCACTTAAATCAGTAGTACTTTGAAGAGAACCGAGATCGTCATTAAGAAAGTAAACCCTTACACCATCTATTACGCGAATAACGGCTGACACATAGTGATTACATCGGAACGTACTACATGCAATGGGAATAAGAGACACAGTTTCCCCATTCGTAAGGTTAACTAAAATCGGCATCATCCAATCAGATAGAGATCCTTGATTACATTGAATAAAAAAAACGTTAGATAAAGTAGTGATTGAGCAAATTCTATCGGCCTCCACCACATTCGAATTAGAATTAGGGGGTTTTTTTTTACACACCTCACATATATGATCCACACTACTCTCGTACAAAGATGTATTGAATATTATGTTGGGATCAGCCCCCACGTTGCCAGAAAGGTTTAAATGATATGGAAAACAACGATTTGATATACAAGCATTTTCTACACCACAAGGACAGCGCCTAGTAGTTTCAAAAGAAGTGTCAATAGTAGAACAACTGAACGAAGGATCTTGCATAATTTTACTTTCTGAAAAAAAAATTCTGCTACACTCCTCGATACATTGAAATTTTTCTTTCGAATTGATGCGCATTTCACCATCATTGATATGTTCAGTATTTTTTTTAATCATACTAACAATTATTTTCGCGAAAAAACAAGCATCGCATTTAACAGTGTAGTCCCCTTTCTCAATAATTTCTACATACATCGCAAGAACAGCCAAAAAGTATACATCAGCCACTGATGTAATTTTGAAATTTGAAACCAGTCCTTGTAATTTGGCCGTGGTTAAATATTTTGACAATAAAATTGGGGTCCCGAAAAACTGCGACAAAAAAGTGTTTGAATAACAAACAAACTCCTGGCTATTGTTAACAAACGTAACTGGTTTACTTGTCAGTATCAGTTTTTCGACGGCCTCTAATATATTAGAAATATATACATTCATATTAGAGGGCATAACGCTGGCTACTGCG
>CAILDT010000438.1 GCA_903833025.1 uncultured Bacteroidota bacterium
ACAATGTTAGGGCGTTTTGAAGTTAAGATAGAAACAGTGGTATCATTTTTAGTTTTATAAAGCGAAGCAACCATTTCGTTTGCTTTCTTTATATCAAAATAAGTGTAAGGGTTTTCTTTGAAGTTGGTTTCATAATCCACAAAATTGTACGTTAAATTCCACAGCGGATTTACTGTTGCATTGTTAACTATTGGTTGTGTGCAGAAAAAAGCATCGCTATCCTGAATAGGTATATCCTGCCATCCGCCGCGTAAACTTAAAAAGCAAAACACAAAACCAACAATAAAAAACAAAATACTTTTCCAATAAAACTTCCCGAAAGTTAATATGGTAGCATCATTTTTAAAAGAGATTTTCCGTTTGTAAATCCTAATAAATAACCAACACATTATAATAGATAAAGAAAAAAACAACAGTGTTAAACCAATAGATGTAGATTTAAAAACTTCGGAAGGATGCAGAAAATGTTCTAACGCTTGCATACTAAGTTTCGCTTTCCACTCTCTGTACAAGCACATTTCACCAATAGCAGTTAAGGTATAAAGGAGGATGAAAAAATAATTTAAACTGTCTAATATAAGTATTATAAATCTCTTTTTAATAAAAGAATAAATGAATACTAAAATAACCGGAAGTGCTACAAAGTAACTAAGCATTGATAAATCGAGCCGCAATGCTTTGTAAAAGGATTGGAGGATTAATGGAAATTCAACTTCTTTTAATAGAGCAGTATTGCCCAAATAAAAGATTATCCTGAAAATAAAAAACAGGAAAAACCAAAAGAGAATGAGTTTTAAAAAGTATCGGGTAAGTAATTTCAAGTGTGTGCGGTTAATAATATTTGGCGCGAAGTTATAAAACAATAATAAAATGGAGTAATTTCGCATAAAATTTGAAAGCGAGCACGTGAAGGTTTATAATAGTATTGAAGAATTTAAGAACGTAACAAACCCTGTGGTTACAACAGGTACGTTTGATGGGGTACATTTAGGACATCAAAAAATAATTTCAAGATTAAAAGATGTGGCAAAAAACGAGCAGGGCGAAACAGTACTCCTTACCTTTTATCCGCACCCGCGAATGGTATTGTTTCCGGATGATAATGAGTTGAAATTATTAAACACTCAACCGGAGAAGATTGAACTGCTTGAAAAATACGGAGTGGAACATTTAATTATTCATCCGTTTACCAAAGAGTTTTCGAGATTAACTTCGGTGGAATTTGTGAGAAACATATTGGTAAATCAAATAAAGACTAAGAAGTTGGTAATTGGCTATAATCATCATTTCGGTCGCAATCGTGAAGGTTCGTTCGAACATTTAAAAGAGTATGGTCCGCTATATGGTTTTGATGTGGAAGAAATACCAGCACAAGATATTGACCATATTGAAGTGAGTTCTACAAAAATTAGAACCGCTTTGCAAACAGGTGATATTGATACTGCAACAAAATATTCGGGACATTCGTATTCATTAACTGGAAAAGTAGTAGGAGGTAAAAAACTGGGCAGAACAATTGGTTATCCTACAGCAAATATTTCTGTTGATGATAAATATAAATTGATACCTGCTGATGGCGTGTATGCAGTAAAAGTGAAACATAACGATACGATTTATGGTGGGATGTTGAATATCGGAAACAACCCAACTGTGGAAGGAAAAGGCAGAAGTATAGAAGTAAATATATTTGATTTCGATAAAGATATTTATGGAGAAGAAGCAACTGTTTATTTTATAAATCGACTAAGAGATGAGGAGAAATTTACAGGATTGGATGAGTTAAAGAGACAACTGGCAATTGATAAAGAGAACTCTTTGAAGGTATTATGAAAACAAAATTAACATTGCTATTATTATTTATTCTTTTATTCTCTAACCGAATATTTGCGCAAACTGCTTTGCTCGATTCACTTACTTTGGATACTGTTACCGCATTCACAAGTATTGAAGAAGCAATGAAACATCAGAACGATGTTATTAAATTGGAACTAAAAAGAAGCAGGTTAAAAAAGTTTCCAATGGAGATATTAATGTTTCCTAATCTTCAATATTTAGATTTAAGCAAAAACAATATAAGTGATATTCCGAAAGAGATTGCTGAACTAAAGAACCTACAATATCTTTCGTTATCGAAAAACAAATTGGAAGATTTACCAATTGAAATAGGGCAACTTACTAATCTTTATTATTTGAATTTAAGTCAGAACGAAATGACGGTGTTACCAAATACAATAGGAAATCTTGTAAACCTTAAAACATTGGATATGTGGAGTAACAATGTAGATAAATTTCCCGATGAGATGAAGAACATGAAATCGTTGCAGGTATTGGATTTACGCGTAATAATGATACCTGATAAAGAACAAGCCAAATTACAAAAACTATTACCAGAAACAAGAATAGAGTTCACCCCATTTTGCAAGTGCCAGCAGTAATTTCATACCAAGCAAAAATATATACCATAAAAAACTCATTGTTTGTCGATTTGTTTTGTAGTTTTGTAGTCAATAACCAAACGATGAGAAGAAAAACATTTGTATTATTATTAGCCGTTTTATGTCTTTTTGCTTCATTTGCGATGTACGTAATAGATGATAAATCGCCACAGTGGTCTGAATTCAAATACACTTTTTGGATACCATTGCCACTTTCAGTAGTATTACTTTTCGCAGCCAGAAAGCTTGACAACGATTAATTTATGAGAAAACGATTATTGCTTTTAATTGTTGCCGTAATATGTATTTTCGGCTCTTTCGGTATGTATTTTCTATACGCAAGTTACGATTATCAAATCTTTAAATACATTTTCTGGATACCTATTCCCATTGCCTTTTTCGCTTTGCTTGAAACAAAAAGAATGGATCCTTAACGAATGAATTTCCACCTGCAATTTCCTATTGTTCCCTTTAAAGAAAAAATTAATTACCGCCAATCCTTCTTGTTTATAGGTTCTTGCTTCGCCGAAAACATTGGTGAAGAGATGGAGAAATACAAATTCACCACATTTATTAATCCTAATGGAATAGTTTATAATGCTGCAAGCATTACTATTGCATTACGAAAACACATAACAAACTATCAAATGAAAGAAAGCGAATTGTTTTTTGCAAATGAAGTTTGGAATTCCTGGGAACATCACAGTAGCTTTTCAAAAGTTGAAAAGAAAAACACAGTTGAAGATATTAATAACTCTATTTCAAAAGCTAACAATGTAATAAAACAAGCTGATTGGTTATCTATAACATTCGGTTCGGCATATTATTACAAACGAAATAATACAGGACGAATAGTTGCTAATTGTCATAAACAACCACAAAAAGAATTTACAAAACACCTATTAACTACTAATGAAATTGTAACCGATTATACTGCATTGATGGAGGAATTAAAATCAATCAACCCCAAACTTAAAATTGTTTTTACCGTTAGTCCGGTAAGGTATATTCGTGATGGTGTTATTGAAAACACAAGAAGCAAAGCCATTTTAATAGAAGCTATCCATCAGCTAAAAGATAAGCACACGAATGTATTTTATTTTCCAGCATACGAATTAGTTATTGACGATTTGCGCGATTATCGTTTCTTTAAAGAAGATATGGTGCATCCCAACAAACAAGCTATCAAATATGTGTTTGAGAAGTTTGTGGAAACTACTTTTGATGATGAATCAAAACATATTTATGAGCGAATAAAAGAAATAGTTTTGTCAGATAACCATTTACCTATATCCTCTGAATCTGTTGCTCACCAAAACTTTATTAAAGCTAATAATACAAAAAGAGAGCAACTGCAAAAGGAATTTCCCTTTTTGCAATTGCGTTAATTTTATTATTTAATCAATGAGATATATCATCTCTATTAAGCGATAAAACTACCATCCATAATTCTTTTAGGCATTATCTTTGCGATAATAAAGGGATATAACATCTAATAAATTTAATTATGGAACGTAAAGAATTTTTAGCATTGGTAGGCACAAGTATTGCTGCCATTACTATTGGAAGTTGCCTTGATGCTTGCAAAAAGAACAATAACAACACTCCTACTCAACCAACAGTAGATTTTACATTGGATTTAAATAGTTCATCCAATGCCGCATTAAATACTAATGGTGGCTATTTATATAATAGTGGAGTAATTGTAGCACGTACGTTATCGGGTGCGTATATCGCTGTTTCGCAGGCGTGTACGCATCAGGGAACAACGGTAGTTTACCAAAGTAATAACAATAATTTTTATTGCAGTTCGCACGGATCTGTGTTTTCATCAAGCGGAGGTGTTACCACAGGACCAGCTTCTTCGTCATTGAAGCAATATACCTGCACGTTAAGTGGGACTTCACTACACGTAAAAGGATAATTTTTCTTAGAAAATAAATTTGATTAGTACTGCAAATACTGCTTTATGCAGTCATTTGCATTAATGGAAGTAGTACCCTGCCATATCACAGTTCCGCTTGCACCATCAGTAATTGAGTAAGAAACATTTTTAGATTTAACATTTCCCATTTGTTCCGTCATTGTTATTGAACCAGTTTGTCCGCAATTGGGTGCAGCATTAAAATGAATGCTCGAAGGAGATAAACTTGACCCTGCACCATCCACCACACATTTTAAATTAGAATATCCTGCTGATATTAAATCATTAGCAGTTGTTTGATTATACCAAAAAACAATGTAGCTCACATAGTTGCAACTGCCATCATCCTCGGTTACTTGAGAATTAAAATTGGTGGCATCTTTATCTGTACACCCTTTGTTTTTTTTACAACCAAGACTATTAATTAAAAGAAGAGATGCGAAAAGCAAATAGCTTATTTTGAATTGTTTCATTTGTAGAGTTTCTGCAAAAATAATACTTTTTTAGGTAATTTGTTTACTTTTACTTCGTTAATTAAACTATGAAGTACCATTTCCAATTGCTCTTATTAGTTATAGTTTTTAAAGTAACTCCTGTTTTGGCAGGAGACACATTGCCAATTCATACACCGTCGCAATTACTAAGTGAAATATTAAAATACCGTTCATTATCAGGTCACGAAAAATCAGTGGGTACATTTCTATTGAATAAAAGTTTGGAGATGGGTTTGAATGTGCATCTTTTTAATGATTCGGATTCATCGTTTAATTTTTCAGCATCGCTTTATCCACTGGAAGAACAAAAACCGAATATTGTTTTTCTATCTCATTTGGATGTTGTATCGGCTGTGGATAGTGCCGAGTGGTTACACCCTCCTTTTTCGGGAGCAATAGTACACGATACCGTATGGGGACGAGGATGCCTGGATATGAAAGGAATTGGGCTGATGCAACTGGAAGCAGTGGCGAGTTATGTGAACGAAGCGAAACAAAAATCATTGCCTTATAATTTTACTGTTCTCTTTGTATCAGGCGAAGAAAGTGGTGGTACGCTTGGTGCAAAATTAATTACCGAACATAATTTGCCGCTCTTAAATACTTCGCTTGTTATTGGCGAAGGTGGCGCAGGATTAAAAAATGTGTTGCCATCTAAACCGGAGCAGGAAGTTTTTTTCCTTTCAATAATTGAAAAGAAAAGTTTATGGCTCAAGCTGTCTGTACGTCAAAAAACGCACGGACACTCTTCCTTACCTGCCTCTACTTCTGCTAATAGCATTTTAATAAAAAGCATTGATAGAATAACTACCGAACGACCAATTATTATTTTTAATAAAACAACTAAAAATATGTTCCGCCAATTAGGTGAACTAAACGGAGGAGTGCAGGGGTTTGTACTCAAACATATTAATAGCTGGCTGCTTCGTCCGTTCCGTAGAAAGATTTTGAAACGTGAGCCCCTGCTGTTAACTGAAGTAACCAATACCATTCAACTTACAAATTACTCCAACCCCAACGGACCGCCAAATGTGATACCCGGGGTAGCAACTTCTTATTTCGATTGCAGATTAGTGCCTACTGTTACAACTAAAAAATTCCTTAAGAAATTAAAACGAAGAATACATAATCATAAAGTTGACATTGATATTATAGACCAGTCGCCAGATGAAAAAGCAAGTAAACCAAATGAACAATTTAATGCGATAGAAGCAGGATTAAAAAAAGCGTATCCCGGTTGTGCTGTTTTACCTGTGTTGTTTCCTGCCACTACCGACAATAGTTATTTTCGTTCCAATGGAATAAAAGCATTCGGATTGCTGCCTTTGGAATTAAATCAAACACTTATTGAATCTGTACATTCAGCAAATGAATGTGTTCCTGTAAATACTGTAAATAAAGGAATAGAAGCATACAAAATGATAATTCGGGAATTGATTAACCAGGAAAATACTAAGATGAAGAAATAGATTTTAAAATTTTATCAGTAGCCCCTACTCTACTTTGCACATAATATTTAGCAATATGAGAAGCTGTTTGCAAAACCATTTTATCACTCAATAATCTCATCGTAGCTTCAAAATCCCCATTGTTATTGATGGAGAATGCACCACCTAAGTGAATAAGTTCTTTCGCTTCATTAAACTTGTAATAATTACTTCCGAAAATAACGGGCAAACCAAATGTAGCAGCTTCTAATATATTATGAATTCCTTTTCCGAAACCACCGCCAATATAAGCAATAGTACCATATTGATAAAGCGAAGAAAGCATCCCTATATTATCAATTATTAATATGTCAGCTGTTTTTACATTTTCCGGATTAGCTTGCGAATAGATTATAATGGTGGAATTGCTGAACGATTGAATAATTGAATTAATATGAGCGTCATCAATTTCGTGAGGAGCAATTATTATTTTGTAATCCACAATCTTTAATCTGCAATCAGCAATTATCGTTTCATCCTCCTTCCACGTACTTCCGCAAATAAAAACATTTTTCTCTTGTTTGAACTGCTCAATTAAAGGAAATGATTTTACATTTTTTGCAATGTCAGCAACTCTGTCAAATCGCGTATCGCCTGTTACTGTAGTATTTGCATAACCAATTTTATTAATCAATTCAACTGATTTTTCGTCCTGTAAATAAAAATGAGTAAAACAATTTAGTTGTTTGCGAAACCAACCACTATACCATTTAAAGAAATAATGGTTCTCTCTGAAAATACCACTGACTAAATAAACAGGAATGTTTTTTCTTTTTAATTCATTCAGATAGTTAAACCAGAATTCATACTTTACAAAAAATACCACGGTTGGTTTTATCAGTTTAATGAATTTTTTTGCATTAGATGAAGTATCAATAGGAAGATAAAAAACATAATCGGCACCAGCATAGTTTTTTCTTATTTCGTATCCTGAAGGAGAAAAAAAAGTTAACAGGATTTTGGAAGTCGGATTTTGTGTTTTATATTTTTCAATCAACGGTCGTGCTTGTTCAAACTCACCAAGTGATGCACAATGAAACCAT
>CAILDT010000439.1 GCA_903833025.1 uncultured Bacteroidota bacterium
TGACACCTAATTTTTTTTTAGCTCCATGTCTTCAAATTGTTATCATGTAGTACTGTCCCATGGGACATTCACTTTGGGTCACTACTTCCAATGAAGGTACTCTTTAACCAATATGACACTTTTTTCAGGATACACCCCAGCCATTACCCCTATTGGTACGGCTCCTATCCTAACACAGCTATTACTTTCACTGGTTGTACACCAGGTTTCTTGCCTTGCAGAGCTACCATCAAAAGATTATTTTGCCAATTGTATTGAGAGAATATTAACTTTTGAGGTCACAGATACCGGTTTTATTCCTTAATGCATGCAGTGTCACCCCTATTTCTGGGTATGAACCCACTGCATGGATTCCTTAACGCCTGTTTGTTGCCTTGCTCCCAATTACTTGGATTACAACTGTTGCTAGACAGTCACAAGGGCTTCTTAGTTCAGCTCCTTAGCTCAGTTTATCCTTCTGCAAGTCAGTATTCATATGCTCTGCAGCCCTCCTGCTCTTAGCCCAGCCTTGAATAAGCCTTTCAATTTATTTGCCGAATAATTTGTTTGAATCGAATTCTTTACTGTTACAAATTTTTATGTCATATGGCAAAGCGGGGAATCGAACCCACTCTCTTTGGATTGGCAGTCCGTTGCCTTATCCAAACAGCCACTGTGGCTGGATTGTAATTTAAAAGAATGAATTTGATTGAGTTATGAATCAATTTGATTGTAAATGTGGATATAGATAATTAATGAATTAATTAATCCTGCTTCCATTTTTTCCAGCATTGTAGAATCGATTTAAGAATGAATTTGATTTAAGAATAAGAATAAGAATAATTTATTATACCTTAAGATAGTACATCTTTTATGAGGCGGTACAACATTTAATGTTTTAATGTTTTGCATTACTTTAATGAACTACATGTAAAATTGGATTAAATTAAATCTGCAATTTAAATTTGCACAGATTACAGCAGAAATTAAGATTATCCTTCTTCCACCAGCTATTTCTGTTACACTGGTAGCATGTAAATGTACTTTTTAATGGCTTGTTTTGCACTATGTAGGGTTTTAGCACTTTTGATCTCCGTAGGGGCTGCGTTCCAAACCCTTGGACAGTCACCTATGAAGCTTGAACATGCATTTTTTGATTTTGCACTAATAACAAGCCTTTTTTCACCTTTACTGAGTCTAGTATTGTGATCTGAAACTGGCTGAATATCGAATTAGATAGGGTAGTTCTTAATATTTATAGACTTCCACACGTCTGTTAATTTGCACTGAGCATTGATCTGGTTTACTGATGGTAAACCTGATTCTTCAATTAGGTTTTTGGTTGATTTATGTATTAGTTATGATACCCAGCATCTTGTTTTCTAGAATTTGGAGTGCCTTTAGATGGCCATTCTATGGGTCATGAAAAATGTTGGTTTGAGGTACCTTTTTGCATTTTGTGGTTTTTGAGTTAAAAAAGTTTCCATCCGTCCGTCCGTCTTTCAGTTTTCTGCATTTATCTCTGTCATCTTTCACTCAAATTGCTTGAATTTTTTTTGCAGTGTCTCTATGTTTGGGGGAATCATGTATTAACACGTCAGGGTACCTGCCCTCAGGGGGGCCCACCTAGTTAACGGGTTACCCCCAACTTAATTCCTTTATAGGCATCGCCAAAGTAAAAAAATTTCAAGTTTTAATATTTTTTTATTTTTTCCCCAATCTTTGTGATGGTTTGCGGCCATTTTGTTTTTCAATTTTTTTTTCATGGGGCCCGCAAATAAATAATTGGTTAATCTTATGTAAACCTCTGTTTTTATGCCAAAAGTATCACAAGTAGGCAAAATTTGGAAAAAGTAAAGGTGGTTTTTTTATTCCAGAACTAAATTTTGCTTACATATGGCCATACAATGTGCCATGAAAAATGCTGTTTTGTGGTACAGTGTGCCATCTATGTGTAAAATGAGTATGCTATTTGCATTTTATGCCAAAACTGCCACAAGATGGCACTTGGGTAAAAAAATTAGAAAACCAAAATTACCCCAAATTTAATTTTGCAATCATAAAGTGTGTGTTTCAA
>CAILDT010000440.1 GCA_903833025.1 uncultured Bacteroidota bacterium
CAAATTTAGGATTGAAGAAACTCATTGCTGCACTTTGTTGTACATTTTGTAAGGCACTGTTGAAGCCAAGAAAAGAATAATTGATGGTTCGGTATTGCAAATCGGCAAAGAGATTAACGCTCTCCCCCATTTTATAATTTGCTTTTATGAAAGTGTTAAAGTCGGTTTTATTGGCAGTGTCGCAATAATAATTGTTGTGCAACACACTGTTACTTGCATATTGCGCCCAAATAATTTCGCCATAGTGCAAGCCGTGATATTGATTCCACGCGCCACCAATAGTAAAAGCAAGTTGCTTATTGCTGTTGTAATTCAAGGAGAAAACAGTTCCATAAAAATCATTATCTAACCAAAGGCGGCGTACCAAATTGGTGTTAGTGATGGTATCTGCACCCACAATAACGTTATCTATATGATAGTTGCTAAAGGCATCGTTCTTTCTATATTCCTCATAATATCCTTTGCCTTTTGTATAATGGAGGGCAATATTTGCGTTCCAATTACTATTAAACTGGTGAGAGAAATGCAGCTGATAATAATCTTGTTTGTAATGGTCCACTTGGTTTTTATAGGTAAATTGATTGTAGGTTCGGCTACTTGAATTTAAAAGATTGGCAGCATCTTCGGCATCTAATCCGTTTCTGTTAATATAATCATTCATACCTTGCACATCACCATTTAAGCGCGATTCGGGAACACCATTCCACGCTTGATAGGTTTCTTCATAACCAGAAAATGTGATGAATTTAATAATTGTTTTTCTGCCATAATAAGCAGACGATAAGTAATACGATTTTAAATCAGAGGTAGCTCTATCCATAAAACCATCCGAATTTATTTTGGACAAACGAGCATCGAATGTGAATTTATCATTTATTAAACCTGAGCCAGCATTAACTGTGTTTTTATAAGTGTTGAAGGAGCCGTAAGAGGAATTATATTCGGCGTAGGGCTTGGTATTTAATCCGGTAGTTTGAATATTGAGGCTGCCACCAAAAGCACCTGCACCATTTGTAGAAGTACCCACGCCGCGCTGTATCTGAATGTTGTCAATACTGGAAACAACATCGGGCAAATCGACCCAGTAAGTACCTTGCGATTCGGCATCGTTTACGGGGATACCATTTATAGTAACATTTACCCTTGTAGCATCCGAACCACGAATACGAATGCCAGTATAACCAACACCCGCACCAGCATCGGAAGTGGTAACCACAGATGTTTCCTGATTTAAAAGATACGGTAAATCTTGTCCGAGATTTTGTTCTGCCAATTGTTGCTTATTAATATTAGTATAAGCCATTGCTGATTTATCGTCCACCCGAATAGAAGCAACCTCTACTTCGTCCATCAACACTACATTTTCAGAAAGCACTATTTCAATTGTTTTATTTTTCTCAATAATAATAGTATCGGTACTAGTTTGAAAACCCATATAAGAAGCGTGAAGAATATAGGTTCCTTTAGTAAGGTTTTTTATAGAAAAGCTTCCATCTGATTTAGTGGAGGATACAATAAAAGTATTTTCGACACTGATGGTTGCGCCTTCGATTAAGTCCTGCGAAGATTTGCTTCTTACACTTCCTAAAATGGTGTATTGCGCAAACATAGCTAACGGCAATACAACCAGTAAGGTGGTAATTAATTTTTTGTTGATGATAAACATTTTATTTGTTTTAAATTGTTAAACCTATAGCATCAAAGGAGCAAACGTGCTATCATTAATTTAACTTACCGTCCCTACGCAGGCATTATCCTGATCAGGTGCATAAATAAACTCTTTCGGAGAATTTATTTATTGGGTATAATCTCAGCCAGTAAAAGAATTATGAATTATGAATTATAAATGAAACTGTTTACTTAACATTTATAATACATCATTTCTACTTCATAATTTCCAAAGGCACCCCCTTTAAAGATGTGTTTTTTAAAATTGATTTATTAAAAAACACGGTGCAAAAGTAATAATAAATGTTTGTGAAATACATTTGGTTATTTAATAATGAGCTGCAAATGTGTAGTTCCCACTTTGCAAATATAAATACCTGCGGAAAGTTTAGAAGTATTAATAGTTAGCTGATGATTACCTGCGTTCATTTTTTCGTTGCTGATTAGCTGTACTTCTTTGCCAGTAATATCAAACAGTGAAATAGGGATTGTTTCAGATACTTTTGTATTAAATAAAAGAGTAGTAGTTTCGGAAGCAGGATTGGGATAAAGCATAGCATTAGTAATATTAAGAGTAGCTTCGTTAATGCCTATGTTACTTGGTGGAGTGGTGATATATATTCGAAAAATACTATCGTTTGCAATAGTAACTCCAAGATTACCTTGATTGGCACGAATACCACCAAACATATACCCTGCAAGGATTTGAGAGTTGGCAGGCAGATTATTTAATTTGAGCACACCATTATTAAAATAAGCAAGATGAGGGTTAGGAATAAACTTGGCATTGGCACCTAAGCGGTCGTAAAAATGAGAAGGCATCAATGCTTCAGAGTGCACACCAAAAGCATTTACGGTAAGCGTTGTAATATCATTAATAAAGGGAACAAGCGTATCGTAAACAAGTGTGGAGGTAGAATCGTTATAATCGTTAACCGATATTCCACCGAAAAAAGTAGTGTACATATTAAGTTTTACCGAATCGTACATCGGCATAACGGCGCAGGTATATTGACTCATAATTTGATGGTAGCTTGTATCAACAGAAGTTCCTAAAGCATCAATAGTTATAGGTTCGCGATAAGGAAGGTCGGCGGTTTTCTGAAACACACCGCCATAAGCACCAATGCCAAAACTTCCATTAGTCTCTATAATAGGAGCGGTTGTAAAATCTCTTCTATGGAAATTTGTAGTATCCATTTGATAGGTGAAACTGGATACTGTAATGGTTGTATCATTATCTGTGATGTTAAACTTTTTTATTTTATCGCTGTAAAGCTGTGTAAATAATGGTCCTGCTACGTGGTCGTATCTGCCAGTAAACTTTTGTCCGAATATTAAATAATAATCAGCACCCAATTTTTCGAGCTCGCCACCACACACCGTAAAGTTAGTATCTGTTATTTGTCGGATAGATGAAGCAATAGGAAGGGCATTCATAACGGCATTAATCATCGTATCTACATTAATAGCAGTAAGCGTTGGGTAGGTTAAGAAATGAAATAAAGTACTATCGTAACCAAAGCCACCAACCATATACAAATGATTCCCTGATTGTATGTATTCCATATTGGTACAACGCAATGGGTCGGCAATTGAATTGGGTAGCTGATTAAGACTGGCGGAATACAACTGCCACGTGGCAGTATCCACAACCATTACCGTATTATTAATATACGTTGGGTCGAAACCATCGTTACTGTTTAAACCGTGCAAACCATTTGTTCTTCCGCCAATAAACAACCACTTATCGCCCGATTGAGCGAATGCAAACGAATGAATACCCGGAATATTGATTCCTCCAATAGGTTCTACTTGTATTGTAAATGGTGGCAATGCACCGAATTGTGCTTTTAGTGAAATGATGTTTATGAAAAATAAAACAACAAGTAAAGATAGTTTAGTAGATATTCGCATAATTAATAATTGATAATTTTAGAACAAAAGTAATTTATTCAATCAGTATAATTCAAATAAATAGTAGATATTTGTTTTCTAACTTTGAACTTTTCAACTTAAAACTAATTTTATGACAACCGAAGAAATAGCTTACGCCCTAAAACTCACTGCCCAGTTGATGGAACTGCACGAGCAGAATCCTTTTAAGATAAAATCAATTGCCAACGCTGCCTACAAATTAAATAAAACGGATATTGATTTGCAAGGAAAAACACTACAGGAGTTAGAACAAATAGAAGGAATTGGGAAAAGCATTGCCGCAAAAATTCACGAAGTGCAAACCACGGGCAATTTAAAACAACTGCAAGAGATGATGGAAATAACTCCGCAGGGAGTAGTGGATATGCTTGGCATAAAAGGCATTGGACCAAAGAAAGTTGGACAGCTTTGGCGCGAACTGGAAATAGAAAGCATAGGCGAGTTGCTATATGCCTGCAATGAAAATAGGTTGATTTTATTAAAAGGGTTTGGAACTAAAACACAGGCAGAAGTTAAGAAGCAGGTAGAGTTTTTTCAATCGAATATTGGTTGGCATCACTATGCTTCTGTAGAACAATTTGCAAATGATTTAGTAAATGAATTGAAGAAAAAATATAGAACAGAATTAGTTTCCCTCACAGGAGATATACGCAGAAAATGCGATGTGCTTGATAAAATAGAAATACTTATTGCCTCACAGGAACAAGTAAATGTAGATGAATTGGAGAACAGAGCAAAAATAAAGATAGAGATTATCAACTGTAATAAAGAAGAGTTTTATGCCAAGTTGTTTGAAACTACAGCAGGTAAAGAGTTTAATATTGCAGACTTAAAAATAGAAAACACTAATTCAGAAGAAGAGTTGTTTACTTTAAATCATCTGCAATATATAGAACCTGAACTTCGAGAATCAAACGAAATAATTGCGTTAGCAAAGGAAAATAAAATACCTAAACTAATTGAAGTTACAGACCTAAAAGGCATACTGCATAACCATAGTACCTATAGCGATGGAATGAATACGTTGAAAGATATGGCAGAGTACTGCAAGGAATTAGGGTATGAATATCTGGGGATCTGCGACCATTCGCAATCTGCTTTTTATGCGGAAGGGATGAAGATGGATAAAATAATTGCACAACACAATGAGATAGAAGAGTTGAATAAAAAACTATTTCCATTTAAAATATTCAAAGGTGTGGAGAGTGATATTTTAAATGATGGTTCGTTAGATTACGAAACAGATATTTTGAAAACATTTGATTTTATTGTTGCTTCAGTACATTCTAATTTAAAGATGAATGAAGAAAAAGCAACTGCACGTTTGCTGAAAGCAATTGAAAATCCTTATACTACTATATTAGGACATCCTACTGGGAGGTTGTTATTATCGCGCCCTGGCTATCCAATCGACCATAAAAAAATAATAGATGCTTGTGCTGCCAATGGCGTTATTATAGAATTGAATGCCCATCCATACCGTTTAGATATTGACTGGCATTGGATTCCATATTGTTTAGAACGAGGAGTAAAGATTTCCATTAACCCTGATGCACACGAAAAACAAGGTTATCACGATATGTATTACGGCACTTGCGCCGCCCGAAAGGGTATGTTAACGAAGGAAATGTGCTTTAATTCATTATCGTTATCAGAAATAGAAAGTTACTTTAACAGTAGAAAACCTAATTCATAACTCATAATCCATAACTCATAATTTTAAAAAAATGCCCATATTAAATAGCATAGCGAGTTGGTGGATGAAGAAGCGAATGCATCAGATAGAACTTTTTATGAAGTACCCTGATGATGTGCAGAATGAAAGTTTACGCAAACTATTATCATCAGCAAAAGATACAGAATGGGGCAAGAATTATGATTATAAAAACATAACTACTGTTGAACAATTCAAAAACAATGTTCCGTTACAAGATTACGAGACCTTGAAACCTTTTATAGATAGAGTTAGAAAAGGAGAACAGAATATTCTGTGGAATACAGATATAAAGTGGTTTGCAAAATCGTCGGGGACTACGAATGACAAGAGCAAATTTATTCCTGTAAGTCAGGAGAGTTTAGAAAACTGCCATTACAATGGAGGTCGTGATATGATTGCGATACATTGCGCCTTGAATCCCGAAACACAATTATTTACAGGTAAAAACTTAGCACTTGCAGGTAGTTTGGTTACGGATAGTTTCGGAACTTATGAATCACAGAATGGTGACTTATCTGCTATTGTAATTAATAACCTGCCAATATGGGCGGAGTTTTTCCGTTCACCTGATTTATCTATTGCGCTGTTGGATAAGTGGGATGAGAAATTAGAAAAGTTAGCTGTTGCTACAATGCAAGCAAATATGGTTAGTTTGGCAGGTGTACCTTCTTGGATGCTATTAATTATGAAAAGAGTGTTGGAAGAATCGGGTAAAAAATCTATTGCTGAAGTGTGGCCTAACTTAGAAGTTTACTTTCACGGTGGAGTTAATTTTAATCCATATAAAGAACAATTTAAAACTATTTTTAATAAACCTGATTTGAATTATCTTGAATTATATAATGCCACTGAAGGTTTCTTTGGGATACAAGACCAGCGAAATTCGGATGAATTATTACTTATGCTTGATTACGGAATTTATTACGAATTTAGTGATGCGGATGATAATGAAAAAGAAAATCCTAAAACATATTCTTTATCCGAAATAAATATGGAAACAAACTATGCGCTGATAATATCTACCAATGGTGGATTGTGGAGATATAAGTTAGGAGACACTATTAAATTTACATCATTGTATCCTTTTCGATTTAAGATTACAGGACGCACAAAACATTTTATAAATGCGTTTGGTGAAGAAATAATAGTTGATAACGCAGATAAAGCGTTGGTGATTGCTTGCGAAAAGTGTAATGCGCAAATACGTGAATATACTGCTGCACCCGTATATATGAACGACAATGAAAATGGAGCACATCAATGGTTGATAGAATTTGAAGTAGAGCCAAACAATATTGAATATTTTGTGGAGATGCTGGATAACGCATTAAAATCAATCAATTCGGACTATGAAGCAAAACGGTATCAGAATATTGCTTTAAAAAAACCAATTGTGCAATCAGTTCCTCAAGGAACATTTTATAAATGGTTTGAATCGAAAAACAAATTGGGTGGGCAACATAAAGTGCCAAGATTAAGTAACGAAAGAAAGTATGTGGAAGAAATTGTATCTTTGATAAAAAATAATTAATGAAAAACATTCATCTCATAATATTGATTGTCTTTGTTGGTGCTTTTACGAACGTTTGTTTTTCTCAAAACAAATTTAATCTCCTTACTACCATCAACGCGGAATCCGATTTTTTTACGACTGACAATTTAAGTAATGTGTATGTGGTGAAAGCAAATGAACTTACCAAATACGACAAAACAGGAAAGCTACTTTATAAATACAGCAATAAAAATTTCGGCAACATTACTTTTGTTGATGCGTCTAATATGCTTAGAATACTAGTATTTTATAAAGATTTTCTACAAGTTGCTTTTTTGGATAATACATTAAGTGCGAATGGTGACCCAATAAACCTTGAAGAATTGGGCTTTCAGCGTTCGCAATTAGTTTGCTCTTCTCACAACAGTAGTATGTGGATATACGACCAACAAAACTTTGAGCTAATTCGCATTGACCAAAACCTTTTGAAAACACAACAAACAGGGAATTTAAGTGCTGCGTTAAATACAGAGATTCAACCCAATTATTTATTGGAATATGATAATAAAGTGTATTTGAATAATAGCACGACAGGTGTTTTAATTTTTGATGTTTATGGCACTTATTATAAAACAATACCTGTGAAAGATGCTTTAATGTTTCAACCTATTGGAGATTTAGTTTATTATATGTCGGATAAAAAGATAAAGGCATACAACACAAAAACTACAGAAGAAAAACAATTTGATATTCCGTTGAAGGGGTTTGAAAGTTTTAGGTTAGAAATGAATGTATTGATGCTTCGTACCTCAAAAGCTATTTATTTGTATTCGGCTGAATAGATTGTTTTTGTTGCGATTTATAAAAGCGTTAAAAAAACTTATTCACAATTATCATTTTTTTTCTTGCACAACATTTAAGAATTAGTACTTTCGTTTCGATTTTAAAACCCAAAACTTTATTATGCACATAGCAATAGCAGGAAACATAGGAGCTGGAAAAACCACGCTTACCACTCTTTTAGCAAAACATTTTAAGTGGCAACCACACTTCGAGGATGCTGATGATAACCCTTACTTAAACGATTTTTATGATGATATGCAACGTTGGTCGTTTAACTTGCAAGTGTATTTCTTGAACTCTCGTTTCGGGCAGGTGCAGAAAATACGCAACACCGGCAAAACAGTTATTCAGGATAGAACAATTTATGAAGACGCTTATATTTTTGCTCCTAACTTGCACGCAATGGGCTTGATGACCACTCGTGATTTCACTAATTATATGGAGTTGTTTAAATTGATGGAGTCGTTTATCTCCCCTCCCGATTTGCTGATTTATCTTCGTGGCTCTGTACCTACGCTGGTAAAACAAATTCAGGCACGAGGGCGTGATTATGAAAGCACCATTAACATTGATTATTTGAGCAGATTGAATGAACGCTACGAAGCGTTTATTACCACTTATGAACAAGTTCATAAAGATGCTAAACTTATTATTATTGATGTGGACCATAACGATTTTAATACGGATGCGGAAGATTTAGGAATCATCATCAATAAAATTAACGCAGAAATAAACGGACTTTTTTAATTAATTCTTCGTAATTTCGCAACGCAAAATAACATCCCCATATTGCCTTTTAAAAGTATTATTGAAACCGGTTTATGTTTACATTACTAAAAAAGGAAATTCGTAGTTTTTTAAGTTCCCTCATTGGCTACATAGCTATTTGCGTGTTTTTGCTGCTCATCAGTTTGTTTATGTGGGTGATAAACTCCGACAAAAATTCAAACTTTAATGCCAATGTATTAGATAGTGGTTATGCTAATATTGATTCACTTTTTATTATTGCTCCCTGGGTATTCCTGTTTTTAATTCCTGCAATTACGATGCGTTCGTTTGCTGACGAGAAAAAGGCAGGCACCATCGAATTGTTGTTAACCCGTCCGCTTACTGATTTACAAATTATACTTGCTAAATACTTCGCAGGATTTATTCTTGTTCTCTTTTCACTACTACCCACATTAATTTATTTTTATTCTGTTTACAAATTAGGTAACCCTGTCGGGAATATTGATACTGGCGGAATGTGGGGTTCGTATATTGGTTTGTTATTTCTTGGGGCAGCATTTGTAGCCATCGGAATATTTGCATCAGCGATAACGGATAACCAGGTTGTTTCTTTTATAGTAGCATTATTTCTATGTTTTATAATGTATATCGGGTTTGATTATATAAGTTCATTTGCGTTGTTTGGCAAAATAGATAATGTAATACTTGCGCTGGGCATCAACAACCACTATGGTTCTATGAGTAGAGGAGTGATAGATACAAGAGATGTAATTTACTTTTTGAGTTTGATAG
>CAILDT010000441.1 GCA_903833025.1 uncultured Bacteroidota bacterium
CGCATCAAAAGCAACAGTTCCTACAACAATTAAACTCATAAAGTAATTTATTTTTAAAATTTCGTGCAAATATATTGCATATTTGGATTGAACGTACTACTTTCGCACTCCTTTTTAAAAAAGGGTAGTTAAAAGTAAATTCTTCCTTAGCTCAGTTGGTTAGAGCATCTGACTGTTAATCAGAGGGTCGCTGGTTCAAGTCCAGCAGGGAGAGCAACAAAGACAAGGGTTTTAAACTATTAAAGTTTGAAACCCTTTTTTATTTCGAAACACTTGAAACAGCAATTATCTGAATCTTTCGTTCCAATGCCGCCGCCGGACTATAAATAGAGTTTTTGGTGTCGTAATAATCATCACTCACATTTGGTCGCGCTTTTAATTCGCCAATATCTTCTTCCAAAAAAGTAATACTGCCTTCGTTTTTATTTTCATTATTTACATAATGCGCAAAAACGCCGTTATCATATTCCATAAAATAATTTCGGAGCGATGATATTCTCCGCTTCGCGAGATTAACATTGTAATCAGTACTTGCCAGCGGGCTACAATAACCTTTCATCGTAATGGTTACTTTTTCACTGTCTTTCAACACCTTCATTAATAACACCGCAAATCGGTCCAAATCCTGCATTCCGGCTTCTACACTGTCGTCAAATAATAAATCAATATCATTTATTGCGTGGTCGAAATCCTTATCCTTCGCCCCTTTGCTGTATTCCTTTTTATATTGCTCGCGCAAAGAAACATAATCGTCATACGTTTTTTTATAATTCTTTTTTGTGATAATGGCAGTAGTTTTTTTATCCGGTTCATCATTATGAAAATATAAAGTAAGCGGAACCAGCAATTTCATTTGCGCCACAAAAACCTTTGCACTATCAACTTTCTTTGGTGGTTCGTTTATCTTCGGAATGGCAAACATATAAATATCGTTGCAACAACTTTCCTTTTCTTCAAAGTAAGAACCAACTCTGTTGGAAGAAATAAACGCTTCCGTTTTCTGCGAATTAATGGTAAAATAAATATCGTTGTAATTACTGTTGATAGGATAACCTAAGTTTTTTGGCTCGCCCAATTCATTGTTTTTATATTCACTTTTAAAAATATCAAAACCTCCCAAACCTTTATGCCAAGTAGAAGAAAAAAATAATTCCTGACAAGGTTTACAATAAAAAGGCGTTATTTCATCCTCTATCGAGTTTACCTTTTTGCCAGCGTTTACAGGCATTCCATAAGTACCATTTTTATTTATCTTGCTGTACCATATATCCATTTTGCCTTCTCCACCTGGTCGGTTTGAAGAAAAGAATAAAACTTCCTCATCGCCTAACCAGCCAACGGCGGGTTGTGTATTGGTATATCCTTTCATATTTATTTCCGAAGGAAGTTTTTTTAACACGCCCCAATGCCCATTTTTAAAATCAGAAGAGTATATTTCACACATAAAATCCTGCGCGTTTTTTTGCTCGCACCTTGTAATGTACACCTTTGTAAAATCATTATTAAAGGAAGTATTTGCATTATGAATTCCTTCCTTATTAAACACAGTATCCAGTTCTTTTGCTTTGTGCCAGCGAATAGAATCTTGAACAGCAGTAAATATTTTATTAAAACTTTCGTTGTGTTTTTTATCTACATCTTTTTTATTTCGGAGCGAAGAGAAATACAAAACGCTATCTACTTCCACCGGCGCATACTCCGAAACCCTGCTGTTTACCATCGTATCCAAATGAATAATCTTTATTGATTTATCCGGGCTTGCCATTAATAACTCAGCATAATCACAAGCGGCAACTTCCTGAATGGCTTTTTTTACAAAATAATCATCCTTCTTTTTTTTGTTCTTCTTCGCATATTTATCAAATAGTTTTTTTGCCTCTTTGTATTTTCCTTCATTCTTTTTAATCATCGCCATCCAAAATGAGCACTGCGGATAAAGCTTTCCCTGCACATCTTTTTTATAAACCTTATTATAAAACCTGTCCGCAATAGCATAATCAAAATTGAGACGGGATGCCTCCGCATATTTATATTCTACATCTATATCCGACGAATCTTGCAGTATAGCACGGTTGTAATAAATGGCAGCACCAAAAAAATCATTCTCCTTCATTGCCTTATCACCACTTTCGAGCAATGCTTTTGTTTTTTGTGCAAAAAGAGATGACGGGATAAAGGAAATGGAAGTGAAGAGAATTAAAAGCAG
>CAILDT010000442.1 GCA_903833025.1 uncultured Bacteroidota bacterium
AAAACTGGGGTACAACAAGCGACTGGACAGGATGGCCCAATAATAATTACGACCACGCTGACGGACACGATATAAAAGTGGTGCCGCACGGACACGATACCATTTTTAATTGTAATGATGGAGGTATTTTTAAGTCTATGGATGGAGGACTTTCCTGGACTAATTTAAGCAGTAATATTTCGATAGCTCAATTTTATCGCCTTAGTTGTTCTCAAACTAATCAGCATATTGTTTATTGCGGACAACAGGATAATGGTGCTGCAAAATACAATGGCAATGCCTGGAATATGGTGGTGTTTGCTGATGGAATGGAACAACTGGTAGATTTTTCGGATTCGAATAAGGTAATTAGTTGCACACAAAACGGAAGTATTAATTTATCTACAGATGGTGGTGCTAATTATGTAGATGTGTCGCCAGATATGAATGGTGATTGGATAACACCTGTAATTATTGACCCGACAAATAATCAGAATTATTATACTGCTTATAATTATGTGTATCAGTCGGCAGATGCAGGTTATTCCTATGCTGCAATTTCGCCGGCACTTACAGGTGGGAGTTTGAATGTGCTTGCTATAGCACCTTCAAATACTAATTACATTTATACAGGTGATTATTATAACCTTTTCCGTACTTCGAACGGAGGAGGTAACTGGATTAGTATTACTGCAGGATTGCCTGTTGCCAACACTGCTATTACTTATATGGCTGTAAGCAATACCAACCCTTTGAAAATATGGGTTACGCTGTCGGGTTATACAGCTGGTGAAAAGGTTTATAAATCAATTGATGGGGGCGCAACTTGGACTAATGTTTCCGGTACGCTGAGCAATGTTCCTGTTAATTGTATTGTTCACGTAAATAATACTACTAACGACCAGTTGTATATTGGTACTGATTTCGGTGTTTTTTACAGAGATAATACAATGAACGACTGGGTGGCTTTCGATAATGGTTTGCCACACGTAATTGTGGACGAACTGGAAATTCAATACAGTGCTTTAAAGTTACGAGCAGCTACTTATGGAAGAGGTTTGTGGGAAACAGATATTTCGTTGATGGGTGTTGGGGTGGACGATGTAGTTAGTGATGATAACATTTATCTTTATCCAAATCCAAGCAATGGAATATTTGAAATAAAAAGTTCGAAATACAAAGTGCAACGTATTAAGGTTTATAATGTGTTAGGGGAAAAAACTTTTGAATCTACAATTGATAGTCAACAATCAACAATAGATTTGACGGGCTATGCAAAAGGTGTCTATTTTGTGAGAATAGAAGATGAAGATAAAAATGTGGTGAACAGAAAGGTGGTGGTAAAATAAATGAAATGATAAGGGTTCGCCAAAACGAACGGAATTTAAATGCGATAAAAAACTCTTTACAAAAACTGTAAAGAGTTTTTGCTTTTATATTTTATCAATTCGCAGTTTTAGAACAATAAAAAGTATTTATTTCCGTTAACTTTATATTAATTAGGAGTGGAAGCGCAATAAAGTTGTAATTTTGGGCTTCTAAAAAAATGTATTTATGAGGAATTTTATTAAAGTTGGCTATTTGCTTATGTTGGTGATGGCTGTTTGTTTAACTTCGAAAGCACAGCAAAATGTGGCTTGGCAGGATGGCACGAGTAAGTTGATTCAGTTTTCGGGAGTAGTGGTAGAGGGTGATAGTTTGCGCCCAGTGCCGTATGCGAGTATTATTGTGAACCATACTAGTAGGGGAACGATAAGTGATTATTATGGATATTTTTCGTTTGTGGCTAAGTTGGGTGATACTATTGTTTTTTCGGCTATTGGGTTGAATTCGGCAAGTTTTATTATTCCTGATACGTTGTCCACTAATAAGTATTCGTTGATTCAGGTGTTGCGGATGGATACGGTTTCGTTGAAGGTGGCGGAGATTTATCCGTGGCCTACGAAGGAGCAGTTTAAGTCGGCTTTTTTGGCTCTTCAGTTGCCAGAGGATGATTTGGCGAGGGCTGAGCGTAATATGGAACGCTCTGATGTGCATCAGCGAATGGTGGGGATGGCGGCGGATGCGAGTTTGAATTTTAAGTATGCGATGCAGAGTCAACAGAGTAAATTATATTATGCTGGGCAGTTGCCGCCAAATAATTTGTTGAATCCTATTGCTTGGGCTAAGTTTATTCAGGCGTGGAAAAATGGTGATTTTAAGAAGAAGAGTGATAAAGACAAAAAGAAAAAATAAAATTGCTGTATTGTTGAATTGTTGTATTGCTATCGGGGTTATAAAATAAAATATGTCAGAAAGAAAAAAGAGAATTAATTTTATTGCCCTTTTAGTTTTTGTTCTCTCCACGAGTTTTGCGATGGCGCAAAACACAGGTACAATACACGGAAAAATTACGGATTCGTTGAATGAGCCGATTGAGATGGTTGGGGTTTCGGTTTTTGGTAGTTCGCAAGCTCAAGTACTTACCGATAAAAATGGGGAGTACACTTATACTATTCCGGCAGATAAGGAGGTAATTGTTGTGTTTTCGGAGATAGGGCATCATCAGAAGCAAGAAACGGTAAAGGTTGCGGCGGGTGAAAAAAAGGAGTTGAATGTTTCGCTTGACTTGAATCAATTTAAGATTATTGAGGTAACGGATAATAAGGAGCGGTTTAAGGAGGGGATACGGATTGACCCGTTAATACTCAATCATATACCCGGACCAAGTGGTGATTTTAATGAGTTTTTGTTTACGTTGCCAGGTGTTGCGAGTAGGAATGAGTTGAGTTCTACGTATTCGGTAAGAGGCGGAAACTTTGATGAAAACTTAGTGTATGTAAATGGGATAGAGGTGTATCGTCCGTTCCTTATTAGAAGTGGGCAGCAGGAAGGGTTGAGTTTTGTGAATGGTGATTTGGTTTCGTCGGTTGTGTTTTCTGCGGGAGGGTTTGAAGCGAAGTATGGAGATAAAATGTCGTCGGTATTAGATGTTCAATATCGTAAACCGAGAGCTTTTGCAGGAACAGTGTCGGGAAGTTTGCTTGGCAGCAACCTACATTTGGAGGGCAATACAAAGAACCACAGGTTTACGTGGTTGATGGGTGCGCGCTACAAAACAAATAAATATATATTGAGTAAAACAGATACGAAGGGTGCTTATAAACCCTTTTTTGCTGATGTACAAAGTTATTTGACCTATGATATTACTGATAAATGGGAGCTTGATT
>CAILDT010000443.1 GCA_903833025.1 uncultured Bacteroidota bacterium
AACAACAAGAGCGCTCTTTTATTACCTACGGGCCGAATGTGAATGTTATTATAACACCCTTTAAGAATTTCTCGGTTTATACGAATGAAACTACACTTATTCTATCGGCTTTAATTCCTGATACGATTTATAATATTAATGTTTATCCAATGAATGAAGCCATAGGATTAGGTATAGGTCCGGGTGCAAGCATTCAGTTAAAAACACAAGTAAGCGCTCCGCCTAATCCGCCAGTATTGACTTTATTAAGACAAAAAGCGACGAACATAACAGTTACTTGGTCTTCACTAACTAATGAAACAGGTATTATTACTAAAGTTTGGATTGTTGTGGAGCCTTATACTAGCGATCAAATTTCTTCTATGGTCTTGCATATACCCGTGAATAATTCGGAACTGCTCGAACTGCCTGAACTGCCTTTTCCAAATGAAGGTATTAGAGGATTCTTCGCTAGTTATAATGCATCAAATCCTTGTAGCGAACATATAAATGGTTATACCTTTCGTAGTCTTTTCTCTGGCAACATTTGCGGCGGCATTTGTCCATTACAATGTGAATATGGTACGCCTATGTTAGACCCGACCACTATTCTACCTACAAATAATCAAAATTTAACCAATGATAATTTTCTCATGGAATTTAATGATAGAGACGGAAATATTTCTGTAAGAATTGTGCCCTATTTATCTATGAAAAAACGGTTTGTTATCAATTCTACCGATGGCGGCTTACTTGGCGGAGGTAAGATAATGTTAGGTGATGGAAAAATAAATCCTAATAGTCTATTAAATAACACAGTAATAGATCCTACGTTGTTTTATCGAATTCGGTTAATCGTTTTTACGAGTGAAAACTTATATGCTATTAGCAAACCACTTGATATATTTCCTTTTCAAGCGCCGGCAACATCAGAGATGTCTTCAGCGGCTTTTATTGGAATTGGCATTGCTGTTGCAGTTTTAATTATGGTTTTATTTTTATTTTTATCTCTAAAAAAAATATTGTCCAAGAGAGCTGAAAAACAAATCATAAATGATGAACAAAATCTAATTAATGAACTTTTAACAAAAAATAAACAAACTACTGTAATCTATTTTGATCCGTCAGCAAAAATATACTCTGATAATGATAAAAAATATCCACACGCAATGCCAAATGAGATGGTATATGCAGTGCCAAATGCTACAACGATAACAAATGCAGAAACATGCAAAATATCTATTAATAATACAGATTCCAACTATCTAGATGTTACCAAAACTCGTGCAGAACCTGAATATTATGATATGTTATTTGAGACGGATGAAAATAATATTAATTGGGTAAAAGAAGATGTTTTTGCTGTGCCCTCTAAAATTATTTATATGGAAACCAGTGAAGAAATATTTGAATCTCCTTCTGCAATTATAACGAATAGTATTAGTAATCCAAACTATTTTTTTACCAACGAATGATTTATCATAACTTATAATTGAGGCAATCTACTACCATTCAGGCAAGCCAGTTATCATCCCTTCAGGCAATCCTTGATTTTTCTTTAAGTAAGCAATCTGATTTAATTTTGAAATAATATATTCATGTTTTTTCCGTTTTTTTAATTCAAGTTCCGCCGGAGTTAATTTTCCTCTATACCGAAAAAGTAAAAACCCACCAATAACTGCAAACAAAATACCGGCCATATAAATATTAAAAAAAGTACTCGTATGGTTATCTTTAAATTTACGACATTCTTTGAGGGTTCCGCTGAGAAAATAACGAACA
>CAILDT010000444.1 GCA_903833025.1 uncultured Bacteroidota bacterium
TAATTAATATAACTGAATCGGGGAATGCTGTGGTAGCAGGAATTTTTAAAGACCCAGAAATAAAAGGAAAAAAGAAAAAGAATGCGCCGAAAAGAAGAGTAGGAATATTTTATGCAAGCATAGATTTAAAAACCGCTAAACTTGGAAATCAGTCAACCACTTATTTTACCCCAGCCGCAGAAGAAAAGCTTACCTATAAATTTGATGGTAGTGAAGATGCAGGACATAAATATATTAATGCAACGCAAATAGTTGAAATGAATAAGAGCATTTATTTCATTGCTGAGAATAATTATTCTATTACAACATCTTCAAGTAATGGAGGTTCATCCACAATGAATTATCGCTTGGAATTAATTGTAAGTAAAATAAATTCCTCTGGCAGTGTTGAATGGATGAAAGTAATTCCTAAACAGACTGCTTCGAGAGAATCATATTCATTGAGTGATGAGACGGCATCTACAAATTACAATCTACTTACTTTGAACAATAAACTTTATTTTATTTACCTCGACCATCCTAAAAATAGCGACAAAACGGTAGATAACTATGACCCTGAAAGATTAGGAAGAGTTCAGGGTGTGAGAGGTCCGAATGTTGTTTGCGTAAGTGTTGATGAATCGGGAAGTGCTACAAAAAATGTAATTCATAAGAATGAAGACTTCTGTGTAATACCTCAATTGCAAGATGTTTTACTTGATAAGAATACATTGTTGGTTTATATGAGAAAAGGTAAATCAGAGAAATTCGGAACACTTATGTTTCAGTAATCTATTTCCCGAGGAACGTTTTCTTAAACAATAAGCAAAATGCCTGTTGTAATATTTTTTAATCACAGGTATGAAAAATCTCTACTCTTCTGAACTCACAAAAACTACTTATGATTGTATCATTATAGGTTCTGGTATGGGCGGGTTAACCACTGCGGCAATACTTTCCAAAGCAGGTAAAAAAGTTCTTATACTAGAAAAGCACTATGTAATTGGAGGTTTCACTCATACATTTAAACGAAAGAAATATGAGTGGGATGTTGGGGTTCACTATGTAGGGCAAGTTAATTTGGAGAATAATTTAATGCGAAAAGCATTTGATTATATTTCAGATGGTAAGCTCAAATGGGCTGATATGGGCGATGTGTACGACCAAGCAATTATTGAAGGAGATACTTATAATTTTTTGAAAGGAAGAGAAAATCAACTTAATCAAATGATTAAGTATTTCCCAGAAGAAGAAAAAGCAATTCGTACGTATTATGATTTGGTAAAAGAAATAGGTGCTAGTTACATTACTTTCTTTTCGGAACGGACAATGCCATTTTGGTTAAGTAAAACAGTTGGTTACTTTCTTCGTAAAAAATTTTATAAATATTCTCGTCAAACTACTTATGATGTAATTCGAACACTTACATCCAATGAAAAACTAATTGCAGTATTGTGCGCACAGTGTGGTAACTATGGTTTGGCCCCTCAAAAAAGTAGTTTTGCAATTCACGGAATGATAGTGGAGCATTTTATTGAAGGAGGCAATTATCCAGTTGGTGGTGCAGCTGCTATTCATAATAGTTTAACAGAAGTGATAGAAAGTAAAGGAGGAACAATAGCGGTAAAAGCAGATGTGAAAAGAATTATAATTGAAAACAATAAAGCGATTGGGGTGGAAATGGAGAATGGAGACAAACTTTATGCCCCTTCAATAGTGAGCAATGCAGGCGCACACAACACTTTCAATAATTTAATTGCGAAAGAAATTCAGAAAGTTAATAATACAAAGGAATTGAATAAAATAAATCCTTCCGTTTCCCACGTATGTATTTATGTTGGGTTGAATGCTACAGATGAAGAATTAAAACTTCCTAAATATAATATCTGGTTGTACGATAGTTATAAATTTGATGCATTTCAAAATTCTCATCTCGAAACCACAGACAGCACATCTCCCCTATCCTATATTTCTTTCCCTTCATCCAAAGACCCAAGTTATCAATCAAAACATCCTGGAACGGCTACCATACAAGTGATTGGTTCGTACCCTTATAACTGGATGAAAGAATGGGAAGATGAAAAATGGCAGAAACGAGGGGATGTATATGAAGATAAAAAGGAAGAGATTAAAAATATTCTCTTGGAGAAATTATATGCGATACTTCCACAAGTCAAAGGCAGAGTAGAAGTTTGTGAGCTATCAACTCCTCTTTCTACAAAACATTTTAGTAATTATGCTCACGGAGAAATATATGGATTGGAACATTCGCCTGAAAGATTCAATTTGTTGCAACTGCGTGCCAAAACAAATTATAAAAACTTGTTTCTAACCGGACAAGATATTGTTTGTGTTGGCTTAGGAGCAGCTATGTTTTCGGGAGTTATAACTTCAGTAGCAATTTTGAAAAGGAATGTGTTATGGAAAATAACGAAGTATAAAGTAAAGGAATAATGTTTTTACTTCGGAGTGTTACCACTTACTTTTAATATACTTTTTGAAACTAAGTAAGTGAAACTATCAACCCCATTAACGTAATTATCACTGTGAACATCGTATAATTTTATTTCTCCAGTAACAATATTACATACCATAAAAAAATAAACTGTTTTTGACTGGTCGCTTTTAGTTGCTCTTATTCCGGTAAATACAAAATATGGCGTTCCATATTTTTCTGATAATTTTTTTACTTCATCAGTATTCAAAACTATAGCATCACCATCTTCTCCATTATTCATTCGCTCAAATAACCAATCATTCAAAATAGCATTATCATTATATTTATCAACGTCCGTTGATGTAAAAGCATTAGAACAAATAAAATCATATTTAACTTTATTGAGGTCTGCATTTTTCTTTAGTAGAGCAATAAATTTAGAATTGTCAGCATCCCTATCATCAAAGTCCA
>CAILDT010000445.1 GCA_903833025.1 uncultured Bacteroidota bacterium
GGTTAATGTTTACAAACCGTGCATAATTTATCAGCGAGAATAATACATCGCCAAACTCATCTTCTACTTTTTCTAACGGTGCGCCCGAATCAACTTCGTGTCTTAATTCATTAATCTCTTCTTGTACTTTTTCCCAAACTTGTCCGGGATTTTCCCAATCGAAACCTACTGCTCTTGCTTTTTCCTGAATGCGAGATGCTTTTATTAATGATGGCAACGAAACAGGAACGCCGCCCAATACTGATTTGTTTCCTTCTTTCAATTTCAATTTCTCCCAATTTTGTTTTACATCTTCTTCGTTATTCACTTTCACATCTCCATAAATATGCGGATGACGATGTATTAACTTTTCGCAAAGCGAATTAATAACATCAGTAATTGTAAACTCATTTGTTTCGGAAGCTATGCGTGCATAAAAAACAATGTGTAATAAAATATCGCCCAACTCTTTTTTAATATTCGGCATATCTTTTTCGATAATTGCATCGGCAAGTTCGTAGGTTTCTTCAATTGTTAGGTGGCGCAAACTTTCAATGGTTTGTTTTTTATCCCACGGACATTGCTCACGCAGCTCGTCCATTATGATAAGTAATCGTTCAAATGCTTTTAATTTCTCTTCCATAAATCTTATTTATTTTTTACAAATGTACTGCTATTGAGTAGATAACAACTATAGTGTAAGCCAATATTTTTAATAATTTTGTGCGCCTTATTAATAGGAAGCACAAATAATAGTTATTAATGCGAAAAACAATCAAACATTTAAAATTAGTTAGCATCCTTGTTCTGTTTCTTACCTCTTTAGTTTCAAAGGCGCAAGATTCTCCCACTCACGATTTTATGCTTAGTGCTCAAGGGCATACTGGTTATATAATAGCGCACCATAGTAATATGTCGCAGTTAATAAAAGGGCATCTTTTCGGTGGTGAGCTAAACTATGTTTTTAGAACGGATGGAAGTAAACCTTGGCAGCAAATTCATCATTACCCCGAAATAGGAATGTGTGCTTTGCATATGGACTTGGCAAACCCGCAACAATTAGGTACTTTAGAAGCTATATATCCTTATACCAACATAAGGTTAAATAAACTTAGTAAACGAATGAGTTTGAATTTAAGGTTGGGTTTGGGCTTGGCGTATATCACAAAACCATTTGATAGGATTACCAATCATCAGGAAAATGCTATTGGTTCGCACTTAAATGGGTTTGTAAATTTGCGGCTCAACACAGGGATAATGCTTTCAAAAGCTTGGCGATTGGATGCAGGAGTTGGATTAAGTCACGCTTCCAATGGTGCAATTAAAACTCCAAACTTGGGTTTGAATATGGCAAGTATTAATTTGGGCGTAGGTTATGTTTTCGGAAATAAAAACTTACAGCTGAAAAAAGATTCGATAGCAAAAGCCAAAAAGGAATGGCACGCCTCCATCATCGGAGTAGTTGGTGTAAAAGAAATGATGCCTCCAGGAACGCAACGTTATACCGCTTACGGACTAATGATAAATATGTATCACAATTCGAATTATAAAAATAAAATAGGTGGCGGAATAGAAATGTCGTACAATAATTCGTTGCGGAAATTATTGATTGATGATACCTTGAGTACTTCCACACCTAATTTATTACGTGCAGGAATAAAATTTTGTTACTCCTTTAATATGCACCGCGTATCGCTTCCTATTGATTTCGGAGTTTATTTATATGACAATAGAAACTATGATGGCAGGTTTTTTCATCGCATCGGAATTAGATATATGGTTACAAAACATATTATAGCAAACGTTACATTAATTACCCATTGGGCTGTTGCCGATTATTTCGAATGGGGAATAGGTTATCAATTATAAATCAATTTGAAGATGAAACAACTACTATTTTTTTCTTTACTGATACTATTTTTTTCTTCCTGCAAAAGAGAA
>CAILDT010000446.1 GCA_903833025.1 uncultured Bacteroidota bacterium
GCCCCGAGCGCGATTGTAAAGACACAAAACTCGAAGTCCCCTTCGCCTCAAACTCCATCAACGTACCAGCAATCAAAAACCGACTAAAAACAATATACCCAAAAGGCACAACACCTATTGCATACTCATTAGAACAATGCGGAGGCGACTTCCCTACCACCTCCTCCCCCACGGTCCGAAACATAATCATCCTCATAACCGACGGCATCGAAGAATGCGACGGCGACCCCTGCGCAGTATCACTCGCCCTACAGAAAAAAGGAATCATCCTCAAACCATTCATCATCGGCATCGGGTTAGACCAATCATATATCAACTCCTTCGGCTGCGTCGGCAAATTTTACGACGCATCATCCGAAACAACATTCAAAAACATCCTAAACATCGTCATCTCACAAGCACTCAACAACACAACCGTACAAGTTAACCTAAACGACCAAGCCGGACGACCAACCGAAACCGACGTAGATATGACCTTCTACGACGAACAAACCGGAATCATCCGATACAACTATATGCACACCATCTCCAACAAAGGAGTCCCCGACACCATCGTAATAGACCCCATCGGAACCTACAAAATGGTCGTCCACACCATCCCCGAAGTCGAAAAAACAGGCATCGCCCTCGTACCCGGAAAACACAACATCATCGCCGTCGACGCCCCACAAGGATACATAACAATCAAAGTAACAGGCACACAAAACCCACCCTGCATCGTCCGTAAAAAAGGCGAAATGCAAACCCTGCACATCCAACAACTCAACACCACCGAAAAATACATCGTCGGCAAATACGACCTCGAAATCCTAACACTACCACGTACATACATCCCAAAAGTAGACGTCGCACAATCCAAAACCACCACCATCGAAATCCCACAACCAGGCAACGTCACCATCGCACGTCCCTCCGAAGGACCAGGAAGCATATACCTCGAAGACAACAACAAAATGACATTCGTCTGCAACCTCAACCCCTTCGCCACATCCGAAACCATAACCCTACAACCAGGTAAATATCGCGCCGAATACAGACCAAGAAACGCCAGAGAATCAATATACACCATCGAAAAAAACTTCAAAATCGAATCCGGAAACACCACCCAAGTAAAAATGTACTAAAATGAACATATATATAATACATAAAAAACAATTAGGGCGCGTCACATCACCTCTCCCTATAAACATCCTCCCCGCCCTCACGCGGTATCTTTTTTTCTTTAAAAAATTGCCTGCGGCGCAAACGCAAAAAAAAGGATACTTCGCGCGGGTCGGGCGCATAAAGCAACAGTATCACTACCTGCAACCTTTAATATTTAACCCGAAAACAACAAAAACAACATCAACAATCACCTCCAAACCACCAACAATTACAATAGAGAGAACAATAATCACCTCCGTCAAGTCTGAAACCACCTCCGTCAAATCGGAAATTAGCTCCGTCAGGTCGGAAATTACCCCCGTCAAGTCGGAAATTACCTCCGTCAAAGGTCAAACCAGTTCCGAAACACAACTTAATTTAAAATCAATACATATATAATACTATAATGAAAAAATACACCTACACAGAAAAAAAAGACACCCGCTCCGGCTTCGGAGCCGGACTATCACAACTCGGCAAAACCAACAACAACGTAGTAGCCCTCTGCGCCGATTTAACCGGCTCACTCAAAATGGACGACTTCGCCAAAAACCACCCCGAACGCTTCTTTCAAATAGGCATCGCCGAAGCAAATATGATAGGCATAGCAGCAGGTCTAACCATCGGAGGCAAAATACCCTTCACAGGCACATTCGCCAACTTCTCCACCGGACGTGTTTATGACCAAATTCGCCAATCAGTCGCCTACTCCGGCAAAAACGTAAAAATATGCGCATCACACGCCGGGCTCACTTTAGGCGAAGACGGAGCAACACACCAAATCCTCGAAGACCTCGGACTAATGAAAATGCTCCCCGGAATGGTAGTCATCAACCCTTGCGACTATAACCAAACCAAAGCCGCAACCATCGCCATCGCCGATTACAACGGACCCGTTTACCTCCGCTTCGGTCGCCCAGCAGTACCCAACTTCACCAACCCAGATTATAAATTCGAAATCGGCAAAGCACTTATGCTGAATCAAGGAACCGACGTAACCATCTTCGCCACAGGGCATCTCGTTTGGAAAGCAATAGAAGCAGGCGAACAATTAGCAGCCAAAGGCATCAGTGCCGAAATAATAAATATACACACCATTAAACCATTAGATAACCAAGCAGTCATAACATCAGCAAAAAAAACACGCTGCGTAGTAACAGCCGAAGAACACCAAATGAACGGAGGATTAGGAGATAGCATCGCACAATTACTAAGTAGAGAACTACCAACACCAATAGAAATGGTAGCAGTAAACGATTCCTTCGGCGAATCCGGCACACCCGACCAACTAATGACAAAGTACGGCTTAGATGCCATAAACATAGTAGAAGCAGTAAATAAAGTACTAAAAAGAAAACATTAATAAATGGATTTAACCGACCAAGAGCTACTACAACAATTCAAAAACCCCGAAACGCAAAACTATGCTTTCAACCTCTTAGTACGCCAATATCAAAAACGCCTATACTGGCACATCCGCAAAATCCTCCTCGACCACGACGATACAGATGATGTACTCCAAAACACATTTATAAAGGTTTGGAAAAACCTAGCCAACTTCAAAGGCGACTCACAACTTTACACTTGGCTTTATCGCATCGCCACTAACGAATCCATCACGTTTTTAAATTCTAAAAAGAAAAGAGCAGGCATTCCTTTAGATGATGTTTCCACCTTTCTGGCAAATACAGTGCAAAGCGACAGCTACTTTAAAGGAGACGAAATACAAGCCAAACTTCAAAAAGCAATCCTCACCCTCCCCGACAAGCAACGCATTGTTTTTAATATGAGATACTTTGATGCAATGAAATACGAAGAGATGAGCGACATCCTCGAAACATCTGTTGGCGCACTAAAAGCATCTTATCATCACGCAGTAAAAAAAATAGAACATTATTTAACTTCCAATTAAACCTTTTCTATTTATATAAATCAAAAGAGCAAATGAATACACATAATCACATAAACAACGAAGATGAAGATTTAAAAGGAATGGCTCCTCATTTGAATAAAATGAAGCACAACAATCCTTTTAAAGCTAATGAAGATTATTTTGAAAGATTTACCTCTAAACTTCAAAATAAAATAGATGACTATGAAGAGATACATACCGAAGCACCCATATTAGCAAGCATTCTGAAATACCACCCTTTTGAAGTACCTAAAGATTACTTTGATTATTTACCAACAAGAGTTCAACAAACAGTTCTCGATAAAAAAGAAAACACAACAATAATCGAATGGTTTATGTTACTTGTAAAACCAAGGTTTGCAGTGCCTGTACTTTGCACCATACTTATAGCTTTTGCAGGCATAAACTTTATGAATAAAAATGCTGAAGCAGCCAAAACAGAAGTAGCAGAAGAGATTACAACCGAAGAGCAATTGTATAACATTGACGAATCAGCCATCATCGAATCAATGGATGCTAATCAAAGTAACGAAAACACTACTGTTGCCAACCCCGAAACAACTATTCAGGATTATTTACTTGACAACAATATTGACGAGAATAATTTAAAAAATGAACTTTAATAACTAATAACAATAACTATGAAAACTAAAATGAAAAACCTAAAAGTAAGTTTGTTGATTATCGCAATAGCGGCATCAACAGTAACCTTTGCACAAAAAGAAAACACTCCTCCTCCCCCACCATCGAAAAAAGAAAAAAGAAACGAACGACAGGAAGAACGTAAAGAAAACATAGAAGCAATGAAAGTGGGCTTCATCACCAAAAAGCTGGATTTAACTTCCGAAGAAGCGCAAAAGTTCTGGCCCGTATATAACCAGTACAGCGATAAGATACAGGAAGTTCGTAAAAAAAGAAGAATGGATAACCGCGAAACAAAACAAAAGTTTGATGCCTTATCGGACAAAGAAGTGGAAGCCGCAGTGGATAATGAAATGGGCTTTCGCCAAAAAGAACTGGATATACAAAAGGAGTATCATTCCAAATTTAAATCGGTGTTGCCAATAAAAAAGGTTGCTAAGTTATATGCCGCTGAAGAACAATTTAAAATGGAGTTGCTAAATAAGCTAAGAGACAAAGAGCGCAAACAACCGCCACCACCAAAAGAACAAGAATAACAACATCCTAACGCCCCTTGTAATGAGGGGCGTTTTGTTTTAATTATATTCTTCCTCAAACTTCACTCCCAACGTTTCCAGTTCACCTAATAACGGTTGGTAGATTTCTTTTATTGTTGGGATAACTACTCCACGTGCAGTTATTTTTCCTTGCAAAATTAATTTAGTAGCAATTGCTAACGGCAACCCAACTGTTGCTGCCATTGCGGTATATGTCTGGTCTTCGCCTTTTACAACTAATGAAGAAGTTATGTGTTTTGTTTCTTTATTACTGATGTATGAGAACTGATGTTGCATCACAATCTTATCTTTATCGTGGGGTTTCAGC
>CAILDT010000447.1 GCA_903833025.1 uncultured Bacteroidota bacterium
ATTCCTTTTACTTTTACGTCAAGCGATTCTAAATGCGTAACCAATTTTTCTAAATCGTTTACTTTGTAATTAATCATATAGGTTTGAAACTTTGTTTTTGGGCGGTATTTACTTTTTATTATCGACCACGCGAAGTATCCTTTTTTACTGCCTTCTGTTTCTTTATAAAAAAAGGAAGCGAAACAAGCTGAGCCCTGTTCCACCATTTTATATTCAATGCCTAAATGTTTGTGATACCAATCGGCAAGTTTCTTGGGTGTTTGCGAATATATAAATGCTCCGCCTATGTGCGCTATAAAAGGTTTTTCCATTTGAAAGTAGTTTTATTTTGAAACAAATATAAAATATTATCTACTACCAGCAAGCATTTCGGAGCGGGAAATTTTGTATAAATCTTATTATTAGAGGCAACCTTTTTTCCGCATCGTTAAAGCTATTGTAAATTTTTATTACTTTAGCCACCCAAACTTAAAAACATATTTATGAAATTAGAATTTCACTCTGCCGAAGTAATTGATATTATTGACGAAGCACCGAAAGTAAAACGGTATGTGTTTCGTGTTCCAAGTATGCAATGCTGCGATTTTATTCCCGGGCAATTTACAATGCTCGATTTACCAATCGTATCGAAACAAACTACCAGAGCGTATTCCATTGCTTCTCCGCCAAGTAAAACGGATAATACTTTTGAGTTGGTAATAGTTTTAAATCCCGAAGGGCTTGGCACTCCTTATTTGTTCGATAATATTAAAGTAGGTGATATAGTGCCTGCATCTGGCTTTATTGGTAAGTTTGGTAAAGCTCGTCCTGCGGCATTTGAAAAAGAAATGTGTTATATATGTACGGGTACTGGCATCGCTCCATTCCGTTCTATGTTGCTTGATATAAAGAATTATAATATTCCTCATAAATCGCTCACACTTATATTTGGTTGCAGATATGAAACTGATATATTGTATAGAAAAGAAATGGAAGATTTGCAAAACGAACTTTCCGATTTTAAGTTTATTCCTGTTTGTTCGCGCGAAACTTCACCTGATTGGAAAGGAGCAAAAGGTTATGTACATCAGATTTATAAAGATATGTTTGCTGATAAACCTGCTGCACAATTTTATATCTGCGGATGGAAAGCAATGATAATGGAGACGGTAGAGAATCTTAAAACCATTGGTTACGAGAAAGGCGATATTAAATTTGAACTATACGATTAAGATTAACTTCATTAATTTGTCCGGGTGGCGAAATTGGCAGACGCACCATCTTGAGGGGGTGGCGAGCAATCGTGGGAGTTCGAATCTCCTCCCGGACACAACTCTACACTACATCAATTGAAAAAGAAATCTATAGCTAAGGAATGGACAAAAGCGATATTACTAGCATTACTTACTATACTTATAGGACGTGGTTTCTTTTTCGATGCCTACACTATTCCTTCTGCTTCTATGGAAAAATCGCTGATGACGGGAGATTATGTTATTGTTAGCAAAATAAGTTGCGGTTCGCGTTTTCCAAACACTCCACTTTCTATTCCTTTTGTTCAGGCAAAATTAACAGAGAATACCAACTCGTTTCTCAACTGGATAAAGATTCCCTACTTCCGCTTATTTGGTGGTCCGTACGTTAAACGAAATGAAATATTAGTTTTTAATTATCCATTAGAACAGGAATATCCTGTTGATGAACGCACCTTTTACATCAAACGATGTGTAGCTATTGCAGGCGATACGTTGGAAATAAAAAGAGGCGAAGTGTTTATTAATAATAAGTATAACGATGTGCCTGATAATCTTCAATTTAATTATAAAGTGTTATGTGATAAAGATACTATCGCAACGGATACATTATTAAAATCAGGGATTACAGAAGGAGGGAAGATGCGCAATAAAGGAGAGTATTGGTTTAATCTTAACCTCGAAAATGTAGAGAAACTAAAAGAGATTGCACACATTACTTCTATAGAACCATTGCTCGAAAACGAAACGTTGTATAACGAAAATATGTTTCCAGGTAATGAAAACTATAATTGGAATGTAGATTATTATGGTCCTATTTATATTCCAAAGGCAGGCGATTCAGTTCAACTCACTTTAACTTCTCTTCCTTTATATGAAAGGATTATAGGAGTGTATGAAAACAATGATTTACGTGTTCGTAACGATTCTATTATCATCAATAATAAATACTGCACCAGTTATAAATTTAAGATGAATTACTTTTTTATGCTTGGCGACAATCGTCACAACTCTACTGATTCTCGCTTTTGGGGCTTTGTGCCCGAAGACCATATTGTAGGCAAAGCAGTAATGGTTTTAATGTCGATAGATAAATCAAAAGAAAAAAGCCATATAAGAAGTGAAAGATGGTTTAAGGGAATTAAATAATTATGAATACGATTTTTCTTTCTTCTGCGTATCTCGCTCCAATATCTTATTATTCAAAGTTGAAGAATAATGAATCAATATTGATAGAACATTACGAAAACTTTCAGAAACAAACCTACCGTAGTCGTTGCGAAATATATTCGCCTAACGGATTACAAACATTAAGTATCCCGCTTGTAAATCGCAATCATAGGCAAACGATGAAAGAGCTTAAAATAGCGTATAATGATGATTGGCAGAAATTACATTGGCGTTCGTTGGAGGCAGCATACCGCCGTTCGCCCTTTTTTGAATATTACGAAGATGATTTAATTTCTTTTTATACCGAGAAGAAATTTGATTATTTAATTGATTTCAATGAAGCATTGCAACAAGTAGTTTTGGGGTTGCTTAAATTAAAACCGAACTATAGTTTTACAACAGAGTATAAAGAGAATTATAATGATGCGAATGATTTTAGAAATACAATTACTCCTAAACAAACCGAAAACGCAGATAAAACCTTTGCGCCCATTATTTATTCACAAGTATTCGAAATGCGCCACGGTTTTATTCCCAATTTGAGTATTCTTGATTTGCTCTTTAATCAAGGACCGCGAGCGGGAGATTATTTTTAGTTCCACCTCTCTTTAGCTTATTTTTTTACTACCAATACATTTTTTATCTACTTTCGGCAAACAAAAAAAATAGAATATACTTATGGAAGATTTA
>CAILDT010000448.1 GCA_903833025.1 uncultured Bacteroidota bacterium
CCATTTCCAGTTAATGTTATTGTCCCAAAAGTAACTGGAGTAGTAAAATACCCTGTTACATAAACATCTTCACTACTATAAGTTGCAACTGATAGCCCCTCTGCACTATTAATACTAGAGGAACTTTTTGCCCATATAACATTCCCATTAGTATCATATTTTACAATAAACATATTATTTAGTGCAGTACCTGTGATTGTTATGGAGCCAAAATTTAAAGTGCCCGAAAAGTATCCTGTTATATACACGTTACCTGCTACATCTGTAGCAACAGAATTTGCCCAGACAGAACCAGAGGTAGAGTCTGGCATTCTAGCCCAAATAGGATTTCCATTCGAATTATATTTCACAAGAAAAAAAGGACCATTAATATAACCATTTAATGTTATTGAACCAAAATGGATTGCTGTGTCGAAACTTCCAATCGAATAAGCATTCCCTAAAGCATCTGCTGCTACACTCCAGACTTCGTTAAGATATGAACCAGTTGCTCTTTTGCCCCAAAGCCAATTCCCCGTTTGCCCCTTCGCGCTCCAGCCAATAAAGGCAAACACAATAATAACAAGTAACCGTTTTTTCATATCTTTTTTATCATTTACCACAAACAAAAGTAACACTTTATTCCCATTAAAAAGAAATGCACCCAATAATCCTCTCCTAAGCCGAACCATTCTTTTGAGTTAAAACTTAAATGTAGTTGCCAAACTTTAAAGCGTTCTATCTTTATATTGTCTTATGAGGTAAATATCGTTGCTATGTTTTTTTGCTTCGTTGCTATGTTTTTTCTCTTCGTTGCTATGTTTTTTTGCTTCGTTGCTATGTTTTTTCTCTTCGTTGCTATGTTTTTTCTCTTCGTTGCTATGTTTTTTCTCTTCGTTGCTATGTTTTTTTGCTTCATTGCTATGTTTTTTTGCTCCATTGCCTCCTATTTTAAAGAACTTATTTTCTGTGTTTGCCAAAAAATCAAATCAATTTCTTGGTTTTTGATGGTGCAAAGGTGGTAAGTTTTATGAAGATAATCGAATAAACTTTTTCATAATTTAAGGAGGAGATTCTTCGCTTCGCTCTGAATGACAAATACTTTGGATGTATATGGAGAAGGGTTGAGAAAAAAGGCTTTGCCTTTTTTCTCAACCCTTCCTAAAATAAACTTTGCCTGTCATTCTGAGCGAAGCGAAGAATCTAAAATCAATTGAATCTCGAAAGAAGTTTACCTGGTTAATCCTAAAATCCTATTTCTTTGCTTCCTCAAACTCCACTACCCCACCTTTTCCGAACAGGCGCAAAGCGATTTCTTTGCCTGTGCCAAGTTCGTTTTTGAAAACTAATTGTCGGTTGCTCACAATTATTTTACCGCTCGCACTTGTTACATTAATAATTGCTTGGTACAATTTTCCTTTCTTCGTAAAATTAATACTTGCTTGTGGTGTATTAACTTTTTCGCCTGTCCAACTAATATTACAGTCCTTTAAATCTTTAATTATTTTAGTTGTTGTTTCATCCGTTTCACCCGAAACAGAAAGGTTCATTTGCATCGCTATTTCGCTAAAAGGAAGCAGCTGCGGATATTCATCAAAATAATTATTCCGATATAAATTGAACTTTGTTTGGTCATCTTCCTTTTCACTGCTTTTTGCAAGTACTTCGTAAAGCCGTGCAAGGTATAATTTTTCAGTGGCAGTATCCACCAAATTTTCACTCATTACCGATTCGGAAGAAGCAGGATTAACTGTAAAAGATTCATTCAATAAAGTTTCCGCCGCCGCAGCAGCTTCCTTCCTATCTCCATTTTCATATTTCAACTTTGCACAAAACAATTTAAAATAACGTTGAATCTTTTTTCGCTTATCTTTCAATTGATAATCTTCGTATTTATTTTGAAAAAAAGAATTGCTGAAATCCTTTAATAAAAACATTGTTTCATCAAACGTAACAGTTGACTCGTTGCAAAATAAATCATATACAATTCGTTTTCGTTCAGGGTTATTTGCCATCTGATTTACGGTTACATATATATTCATATACTTTTCAATTTTCATCGAAATAAAATTATATAAATCTGTAAAAGAATACCACCAACCTTTATTTAAGAATTTTATTTGTGTCGCCTTCTTATCTGCTAACTGCACTTTCAAGAGGTTAATAGTAAACTCATATTGCGATTGAGTAAGCGTAGTACCAATGTGCAACTCTTTAAAATTAGCTGCTTTATTCAAATAGAATTCACAACTATCCAACTGTCCGTCGTACATATAACTTCTTGCTAAAGCGATGGTGTACCAACCAAAACCTGGAGTAGAGCCACTTTGCAAAATTTTATTGTTCACCATTTCAATTGCAGTTTTAGGATTACCACAGAAGATGTGAAGTATTGGCACGTAATAATATTTCTCATCCAAACCGTGTTCACGATACATTTGTCGCTTAGTGAAATACTCCAACCCTTTATCAAAATTCCCTATCTCCATTTGAAGCTCCGCATAATTACCCCACGAAATGCTATGCCCTTCTTCCAGTTTTTTATAATAATATTCGGCACTGTCGTAGTTTTGTTTGTAGGCGTGCAATATAGCAAGGTTGTGATAAAGCACCATTCTATCAACAACACTTTGATTAGGACCAAACCAATAATCATTAACCGTTTGATTTTTTTGTATTCTTTCAAACCCATTATAACACCAGCGTGTAGCTACCTTTTCGTTTTCATCAATAGAGTTTTTAAGGAAATCAAATTTGTCGGAAGTAAAAAACCTGTTCCTGTGAAACAGCCAAGCACGCTCTGTACAGGTATTAAAAAAATCTTTTTGGAAATGGTAGCTATCCAACTTATCCAACAACGCCATAGTTGAATCGGGCATTTCGAGGTTATTATAACAAAGCTGTAACGAAGTTTCTATTTCATATAAATCACCAAACCTTGCTTGGTTATCCATATATAATTGCGGAGAAGAGAAAAGTTTTTTGAATGAACTTCCAAAATCTTTTGTAATTAAGTTGAATGCTTTTCGCAACGGATAAATTGCATTTTTATATCCTAAATAATCCGAACTTCTTTCATACTTATAAATTCCTTCGTACATCCAACCAACATAATACGTACTGTCGAGGCGCAGAAACTCACGACTACGAGGCAAGGCATCTTTGTCAGTTGGATAAACTCCAATTCGTTTCGCATCTATTTCATATCGCTTCGCAAAATTCTTTTGTGCGGAAAGAGGATTGATATTTAATCCAAAACAAATTGAAATAAAGAATATAAGAAAGAATCTATTCATTAACTACAATGAAACTTGATTATAAGTGTTTGCATTTGTTGTAATTTTCAATCTGCTCAACCTATCTAATTCTTTTGCAAGAATAGAAGCTAATGCTTTTTGTTTGGCTTCTTTGTTTCTGAAAATCATACGATGGTCTAATACAGCAGAAGTTAATTGATTCAAATCGTCTTCGGTTACAAATGTTCTTCCATTAACTAAAGCAAATGCTTTTAAACACTTTAGGAAAGTAATACCGCTCCGAGTAGATGCACCAAGTACAATATCAGGATGCTTGCGGGTATCGCGCACAATGTTTCGTACTCCTGTTATTATTTCTTCGTGAATAAAAACTTTTTCTGTTTGTTCCTGCAAGAAAAGAATTTCCTTCATACTCAATACCTGCTTTATATTATCAAGGTTATTTTGAATGCCTAAATAATCTTTATAGATATTCAACTCCGTTTCTTCATCCACATAACCGAAGTATATTTTAATAAAAAATCTATCCAATTGGGCGGCAGGTAATGGATATGTTCCTTCCATTTCCACAGGGTTTTGTGTAGCAATTGTAAAAAACAATTTCTCTAATAGATATGTTGTTTCACCCATTGTTATCTGTTGTTCCGCCATACACTCTAATAAAGCAGATTGTACCTTTGGCGAAGCGCGATTGATTTCATCTGCTAATAATAAATTACAAAACAACGGACCTTTTTTAAAAACAAATTCCTTTTTCACATCATCAAAAATGTGCGAACCTATTAAATCCATTGGCAATAAATCAGGTGTAAACTGAATACGTTTAAAACTTGCCTCCCCTCCCCTATCTCCTGCAATGCTCTTTGCAAGGGTTTTAGCCATCACTGTTTTGCCTGTACCGGGATTATCTTCCATAAGAATATGCCCCTTTGCCAACAGTGCAGTAAGCACATATTGTATCTGCATTCTTTTACCTCGAATAACTGTTTCTACATTGTCAACAAGCTTTTGAATGTTGGTTAATGTTTGTTCTAACTGTACATTTTGTTCTTCCATAATTAATTTATTTTAG
>CAILDT010000449.1 GCA_903833025.1 uncultured Bacteroidota bacterium
ACTAATGGACAGGATCAACAGCGAAGGCAATGAAATCTTTATAAGGGCCCGTAATGCCTTTTATAAAAACGATATAAAAATTTAGCCGCTTAATTTTTCTGACTATAAAAGATGCATGTATAACCACATATTTTTTACTAATATCCTCCGACTACTTGATGAGAAAGACATCACCAAAGAAGAACTGTCAAAAATGTCTGGCGTATCTCTCGGCTTCATCTGTGATTTAACTAACGGAAAAAGTAATCCGTCTTTGCGGATTATGGAACAAATTGCTGATGCGCTGGAAACTTCATTACCCGCACTTCTTGAAGAAACTGATTTAGACAGGCATTCTTTAGAGCTCTTAACAGGCGGTAAAATTAGAGGGGTTGCGGAAGGCTTTGAACGCGTCTCTTTACTTCTACCGACTCATCAAGCATTTATCGCCAAACAATGGTCAAAAGCGACTACCGAGCAACTAAAAATACAACAACAGACAGCGCATAAAAATAATTCCGCATAACTGACTTAGCTACTTACTTCTCAGTCAAGCAAAATACGACTCAACCTATTCGCCTGACGGCCCTACAACGTAAACTGTTTTTTGACACCCGCCTTCCCCCCTCCTGCGCTTTTAAAAACACCACAGGACTACGCCACATTTTTAGTTTTTTTCTACTAAGCTTGTAGATAATGTCATTTTAAGCAATTTGTTTGTCCCATACTCAAACATGACAAGTGTTAGGCAAGCCTAGCCAGGTAATTTCCACCGAGTGTCTCGATCCAGAATTTTGTATATGACGTCATAATTTGGCAGCAACTGATTTAGTAACACCTTAAGTGTTTTTAAAGGCCTATGAATACTCAACTTATTGCTGAGTTTTGCTCGTGTAGACCCAAAAATAATTGAGCAATAAACTACGCACCACCTCAAAAAACATCAATAAAGACCAGTACCACCACGCATAAAAAATAAATAGTGCACTAAGTACTATAAAGCTCTATCGATAACTATAATTCTTGCAGGTACTCATTTTTTTTGCTTATCGAATAGCTATCTAATGATAACAATCGTCAAAAAAAGCAAGTGACATACTTGACTCTGCGCTTAAATCTAATATATTTGAATTGTACCAACAAAAATTTCGATATATAGAGATTTTAAGATCAAACTAATCACCGAGCGATGAACTGATATGACAGCCTTATATCATCAAGATGATCAACTTCAGGATTCAGTAAAAGCACGCGCTAAAATCAAATTAGAACGCGATCTCGGACCCGATATTATGGCAGCACTAGCCGATCCTAAAACCGTTGAAATCATGCTCAATGCCGATGGTAAGCTCTGGCAAGAACGACTCGGTGAAAAGATGCGGCAGATAGGTGTCTTATCGACAAGCCGAAGTGAATCTATTATCAAAACCCTCGCTGGCTTTCACGGCAAAGAAATCACCAAAGGCAGGCCCCTTCTGGAGTGCGAACTACCCATTGATGGCTCTCGTTTTGCTGGTCAATTTCCCCCGATCGTACCGGCACCTACCTTTGCCATTCGGAAAAAAGCTATCGCTATCTTCACGTTAGATCAGTATGTCGCAGCCGGCATCATGACCACTGCACAATTAGTCGTCATTGAAACCGCCATTAAAAGGCACCGCAATATTTTAGTCACCGGCAGCACCGGCTCAGGTAAAACCACGTTAGTTAATGCCATCATCAATCGAATGGTCGTCCTTGACCCTACCGAGCGCATCATCATCATTGAAGATACCGGTGAAATACAA
>CAILDT010000450.1 GCA_903833025.1 uncultured Bacteroidota bacterium
ACGTAAAAGCACGAGCAAGTTTTGAATCGAGATTACTTTTTTTTCCCCACGCACCCACACATATTTCAGCAGTATAATTGCCTTTTGATGATTCGATAGTAAATAATGTACCATCAAATTTTACATCATTCACTTTGCAATCATCAAGCAATAGAACACCTTTGTCTTTAGCTATTGCAGCTAATGAAGAATCAAGTAAACACCTACTGATACCAAATCCTCCTAAGTCTAATTGATGGTACATTATTTTTCCCGAAGGAGAAGAAACATTTAATTTATTTATTTTCGGAAGATTCATTTCGGAGAGATTCAATCCCAATCGTTCTATAAAATCAAATGATTCCATAGAAACATATTCGCCGCATACTTTATGAAAAGGATATTTATTTCTTTCGAATAATACGCAAGTATATGCGGCATCTGCCAATTGAATAGCTAATGTTAATCCTGCAAGACCTCCACCAATAATTGCAACTTGGTATGTTTTACCCTCATTCACTTAACTGTTCTTCCAATAATTAAATACCGAAACGCCCATTTCCATTTGATACTTACATTCGTTATTCCCGCATTTGTAAATAATTTAACTAATTCTTTTTTCTTAAGCCCCCTCAACACGGAAAGTGGTGCGTCATTCTTTACCAATGACGAACCATTGAATAATCGTGTAAGTACTTTTATACTGTAATACGCAAAGCGATTCCGTTCTAGGTCATTTATCACAAAACCAATCTTCGCATACTGGTTCATATAAGTGAATAACTCTAACAATTCATTATCCTTTAAATGATGACAAAACAAAGAACAATGCACAATATCAACATCGGTGTTTGATTTTAAATAATCCCGGTAATCACTTACTACTCCTGTTATTTCTGAATACTCTTTACAATTGTCATTCATATAATCTATTGCATCAGCATTCATATCCACGCCAATTATTTTTACTTTATAATTGTTTGTTTTAGCCCAATTTGCAATATGTTTCATTGCATCACCGCCACCACAACCAATATCTATAATAGTATATGTTTTATTTTTATCTGTAACAAGCTGTTTTATTCCTGCAATAGTAATAGAATGCCCACCAAGAGTTTTATTTATGAAATCAAGTTCTCGTAAGTTTTGGAATAATAAGTCTTTAGGAATATCAGAAGCATCTAACAATTCCGCCTCACAGGAACGATTAGCAAACTTATCAGGCATAGCTGAACAGTGCAGTTTCTATACTTAATCCGGGACCGAAACCAATTGAGAAGATAGTTTGTCCCTGTTTGTTTTTCTCCTGCATCAGTTCGTTCAACACAAATAAAATAGTAGGCGACGACATATTTCCATACTCATCTAATATCTTGTAGGAAGCTTTTACATCTTCATCACTTAAATCCAATTTGTTTTTTATTACATCAATTATCTTTTTCCCTCCGGGATGTATCGCCCAATTAGTAATTACTTCGGGAGTAATATTAAATTTCTTTGTAGCATTAATTAAAATAGAATTTACTTCATCACCCAATACATCAGGGATACGTGCATCCAATATCATTTCGAAATTAACAGGAGTAATGTTCCATCCCATCAAGTCTTTTCCTTTATCTAACAGCAAGGAATAAAATCCATTTATTGATAAACTGTTTTGTTTATTTTCATTTGAATGTTTCTCCGAAGTAATAATTACAGCAGCCGCACCATCACCAAAAATAGTATTAGATAATAAATTATCGTGATTGTCTTTTGTTTGAAAGTGTAGTGTACAAAGCTCTACACAAACAATTAATATTTTAGCTTGCCCATCTGTTTTAGAAATCATATCGGCAATCTTCAATGCGTGAAATGCTGCATTACAACCTAAGAAATTAACGGAAGTATGAAATATATCTTTTGGTAAATTCAATCGTTCAATTAAAACTGCATCAATGCCTGGAGCATACATTCCAGTGCAGGAAACAGTAATCAAATGTGTAATACCAAAATCATTAATGGAAGTATTTATATTTTTGAACGAATTGTTTATTGCATCAATAGCAAGCGGAATTGCCCGCTCTTTAAAAACAGTTAATCTGTCCTCAACATTTGCTTTGCTTGGGGTTCCGTTAAAGAATATATGTTCGTGTCGTGCTTTATCAAAATCGGGGATTGCTGAATAGCGTGTATGAATACCACAATTATTAAACAATACATTTAGCTTTCGTGATGCCACTTTATTATCATACGCAAGGTGCATAAATTCTAATATCTCACTTTGCTTGGTATGGTACTTCGGCAGGGCTGTTCCTATGGAAATTATCTTACTCATTAAAACCAACTATAATTATTATTCAAAATTAAAACTAAAAAATAGATATTCATACAAGAAGATGCAAGTAAATTCATCTTCATTGTATTCTCAAAGTTTGCATTGGTTGTACTTTTTCTTACATTATTAAACCAATTAAACAAAGTAAGTACAACAGGCAACATCAATATAAAAAACAAAAACACCTCTATTCTCTGGTGTTTCGAATCGAAATAATAAAACAAAAGTGCAGTTGCCGCAGCAAACACTGTGGAAGAAAATATAAATGTGCCAATATAACCTAACTTATAACTTATGGAAGTAACCCCGTCCTGCTTATCCGCATTGTGCTGGTATATTTGCGTAAGCGGGTACACACTGCCTATAAATAAACTCGCGATGCTCATACAAATAATAGTATTGAGATTAAAAAATGTTTCGACAGAGAAAGTTGTAACCGCTGAAGATACCATCAAATAAGTAAATGCGCCTTGAAACAAAAACACTGTAAGAAACCCAATCAACGCATATTTCTTTAATCTTAATTTACGATAGCTGTAAGCTCTTGAAATTAATACATACAGCAAAACAAATATAGAGAAATAAACAGAAACAAATAATGCGCACACTACCCCAACTATATCTAAAAGTAAAGTAGCATAAAACAAATTCTCCGAAACTTTAGGAGGGTTTTTTAATCCGCCGATACTTGTTTCATCTTTATCCTGATAGCTGTTATACCCATTGCTGGAAGGATATATAAGCAGATGAAGAATGCAAAAAGCAACAATTGTATTTTGCCAATTAACATTAGTTGCCTGACTTAATGCAAACAAAAACACCGGCATTAAATGATAAGAGAAAGGCAAACGCAAATGTTTTACGGTACTTTTATCGAAATAAGATATTACGTTTAGAGTTGGCATTGGTGCAAAGGTATATATTAAAATATATATCCTGTTTGGTTGTATTAAAGTTCTTAAATGAATACGAATACAAAACAAAGTTGCTAAATCTTACACAAACAGACGTTATATAACTTCTGAAATAAGTTACACTATTCGCATATCATCTATGGAAAGAAGGTATAACCAAACTTCACAATACCAATAGAAGAATTTATATGGTCGCGGTTTACCTCCGATTTAGGAAGATTAAATGCTTCATCATACAGATAATTTATTTCATCTGTCAGCACATCATTTTTTAATTTCTTTTCTCCCAGCAATGCTCCATTGCCATTATATTCATAATACGATTCTGTTTTAACATCGCCGTTTTCGTTGCTGGTAAAGGTTTTTTCTATCAACTTATTAGTTGCATCGTATTTATAATTTGTTTCTGCGCGCATCCAACTCACAATAAATTCGTAGTTCTCCGACAGTTTATTGCCTTTAGCATCATAATTAATAATTGCTTTTTTATATTCTCTTCCTTCATCGTTCAAACAAGCCTTTTTTATCTGCGTAGCCGAAAGAACTGTGTATTCAAATGTTTCGGAGGATAGAATACTTTGAACTCCCAGTTTAAATTCTTTTTTGTTTTCACTAACATTGGTTTCCTTACAGTGCATTTCTTTTTTTATTTGCCCTTCGGTATTGTATTCATAATAGTACGCATCGTAGTAATCGCCTGATTGAACACGCTTGCAAATAATACGTTGCTGTGCATCATAAAATGTATTTACAAAAATGGTGTCGTTTACATACTTAGTAATGGTGCGTGTTCCGGCAGGGCGAATCATTTTACCGCGTCGGTAAATTGCTGGTGTTTCTGTTTCTTCTTTGTGTGCCAGATTAAAAATAGTATAATAATATCGTGTAACATTTCCTAACGTATCAAATTCGTAACCCTGGGTATTGCCTTTATCTACTATGCCTTCGCCATCGGGTTTATCAACTAGTACCACCAAAATACTTTTTATCTTATTTTGTTTAATTGCGAAGGAATTAAAACTGATAGGACCAAGCGCAACCTCTTTTGGTTTGGTATTAATGAGTTGTGCTTTGGCACAAATGCTCATCCAACAGGAAATAATAAATACTATAAATAGTTTCAATGCTAATTAATTTGCTTTAATGCCTCCTCCACTTCTTTCACAGGTTTCATACAGGTTTTGTTGGTGCAAACATATATTAAAGTTTCACCATCCATAAATCTGTTTTTAAGTAAAGGCATATTACTTTCGTTTTCTTTGCCTGCAAATATCGCATTAGGCAAGTAGTGTTTATTAAATTGTTTCTTTATTTCATTAACCAATTTACCAACAATTACCACTTCATAAAACGGCTGTGTGAAATGTAAATGCAGCATAGCCCAATTGCTGTAACCGGCACCATAGTTTCCCATTTCGGGCAACACATTGTTTAACATCTTTCTGCTCATCAACATATATTCTTCGTTCTCGAAGTAATGTGAAAGTTTAAATAATGATTTCGCGATGCTTGAATTAGAAGCAGGAATAACATTATCCGACAACTCCATTTTGCGACTGATTAACGCTTTATCCTCATCCGAAGTAAAATAAAACATTTTACTTGCTTTATCCTGAAAGTGAGCGATGCAATGTTTTATCAATTGATTTGTTTTGTGCAAATAGGTTTCATAAAACGAGGTTTCATAAAGCGCAATTAATGTTTCTATGAAAAAAGAATAATCTTCAAGGAAGCCAAGCCTCACCCCCTTCCCCTCTCCAAAGGAGATGGGTGAAGCTACCGAAAGGTGCGAAAGTTTATTCTCTTTATTTAAAGCATTAGCAAAAAGAAATTCCACATTCCTAATCGCAACATCCAAAAAATGTTGCTCATCAAACACATTATACGCATCTATATAAGCTTTTGCCATCAAGGCATTCCACGATGTAAGTATTTTATTATCCAACCCCGGATGAACTCTTTTTTCTCTTATAGTAAGCAACTCCTTTTTTATTTTATTGATAGTTGTCTGTAGTTCCTGTGTGCTTATATGATGCTTGTTTGCAACTGTTTCATCACTATCATTGCGCAGCAAAATATAATTATCATCTTCCCACAATCCCTTTTCATTCACATTAAAATAATCTGCAAAGAGATTAAAATTCTCTTTCAATATCGCTTGCAACTCCTCCTTTTGCCACACATAATATTTCCCTTCCACACCTTCCGAATCAGCATCTAAGGCGGAATAAAATCCACCATCAGGTGCCGTTAATTCTCTTTCCACAAATGCTAATGTTTCATAAACTACCTGTTTGTATAACAGATTACCCGTTGCCCGAAACGCCTCTGAATAAAGCGTTACGAGCTGAGCATTGTCATACAGCATTTTTTCGAAGTGTGGTACTTTCCAATAATGGTCAACCGAATAGCGCGAAAACCCACCACCTATCTGGTCGTAAATACCGCCATATGCCATTTTCTCTAATGTTAAATGGATATGATTACGAAGCGCAACCCTCTCCCCTTCGGGGAGAGATGGAGAGGAGCAGTATCGTAATAAGTATTGATAATTATTAGGCAACGGAAACTTAGGTGCTTTATCCTGTCCTCCTTCTATATAGTCGAATCGGGCTTTCCAGTGGTTGTATGATTGATGAAGTGTGTTGATGGTAAATTCATTTTCATCTTCATTAATTTTCACAAGCTCTGCAAGGCGCACCCCTTCGGTCAATTGCTCGGCATAGTCAATCGCTTTTTCTTTATCATTGGCATACACATCAGCAATATTTAATAATATATTCATCCATTCCTTCTTCGGAAAATACGTGCCACCATATATCGGACGCCCATCAGGCAGCGCGAAACAATTGAGAGGCCAGCCACCACGCCCTGTCATCAACTGAACCGCCAACATATACACCTGGTCCACATCAGGGCGTTCCTCCCTATCCACTTTTATACAAATAAAATAATCGTTCATCAGCCGAGCCACCTGCTCGTCTTCAAAACATTCGTGCTCCATCACGTGGCACCAATGGCAGGCAGAATAACCAACACTTACTAAAATTAATTTATTTTCTCGCCTCGCCATTTCCAGCGTATCATCATTCCAAGCATACCAATTTACAGGATTATGCGCGTGTTGTAGCAAGTACGGGCTCGTTTCCGAAATCAGGGAATTAACATATTTCTCCACCTTCTTATTCATCATCACCAACAATTATTATAAATTACAAATCCTCGCAAAGCTATAAAAAATTAGGGTGGCACCAGTGCTACCCTTCGCAATATTATCCCCGCCCACACGCGGTATCTTTTTTTTCTTTTATAAATTGCCTGCGGCGCAAAGGCAAAAAAAGGATACTTCGCGCGGGTCGGGCGCAGAAAGCAAGTTTTATCGTTCTTGGCAACATTATAAACAATACCCAAAAAAGAACATCCTTTATATAATCTTAAAAAAATCAAATCAAATTGTGAACGTTTACTTCTCAAATTTTATTTAGCCGTCGGCTGAATTATTTTTCGGATTATAAGTTGGAATAAAAATTAAATCCTGCAGGTTTTTTGTTGCCTGTTTGGTTTAAAAAAACCACCCAAAAGAGGGTTGGGAAATTGGTTTTTGGATGTCAATTTCTTCCCGAAAGGGTAAAAAGCAGAAATGGAAGGAAAATGGGAAGCGAAAACAGGTGGTTTTAGAGTAAAAATAGCTAAATGATTGAAAATAGATACATTGTGGGTTGGGTTTTGTTAAGAAAATTGTACTAACCATACATTGCGGGGGCGATTCGGTATATGGAATCCTACCCGCAATGTATGGCGAGTAGGAAAATTTAAAGGAAATTGTACTAACAATGGATTGCGAATTGAAATAGTTAGACGGATTTTAACCAGCGATACATTGGGGGTTGAAAAAAGTATAAAAAAAAGAACTAACAATGTGTAGTTGGACAAGAATAATTAAGAAAAGTAAAACAAATAATAATTAACTAAAACATCTAAAACTAAAAACTATGTCGGCAGAAAGTAGACAATTACAAAAAATGAATGTAAAACGCCTTACAGGATTAACAGCAGCAAAATTTAAAAATGATGAGTTGATAGCTTCCGCCAGTTAAAAAGATTACCTTTGCACCAATAAACAATATAACAATACGATAATAAAACAATAACAATTTGACATTTAAAGAATTTAATTTTGAAACCAACCTGCAAGAAGGGCTCGATTCAATGGGGTTTGAAACCCCAACACCAATTCAGGAACAGGCAATTCCAATCATCCAAAGCAATAAAGATTTAATAGGTTGCGCACAAACAGGTACTGGCAAAACAGCCGCTTTCCTGCTCCCGATACTTAATAAGCTATCCATAAACCCTACCGATTCGGTAAATACATTAATAGTAGTACCCACCCGTGAGCTTGCTTTGCAGATAGACCAAGCATTACAAGGGTTCAGTTATTTCACTTCCGTAAGCTCCATAGCCATATACGGCGGCAGCGATGGTATTGTATTTGAAAAAGAAAGACGTGCATTAACCGATGGCGCAAACATCATCATCGCCACGCCAGGGCGGCTTATGGCACACTTAAATATGGGCTACGTAAAGTTTGATAACGTAGAAACATTGATACTTGATGAAGCAGACCGTATGTTAGATATGGGCTTTGTGGATGATATATTAAAGATAACCACCTACCTGCCAAAAACTAGACAAACACTGATGTTTTCGGCAACTATGCCAGCTGCTATTCGTACGCTTGCTAACAAACTTTTAAATAATCCCGAACATATCAGCATCTCTATTTCTAAACCTGCGGCAGGCGTTATACAAGGCGCGTATTTGGTGTATGATGCACAAAAAAATAATTTAATAAAATCGCTTTTAGAAGGAAAGGAATTGACGAGTGTAATCATATTTGTTTCTACTAAATTAAAAGTAAAAGAACTGGAAAGAGATTTGCAAAAAGCCAAACTAAGAGCAAAAGCAATTCATTCGGATTTGGAGCAAAACGAGCGCGAAGAGGTGCTTCGTAACTTCCGCAGCAAACAATTACAAATATTAGTTGCCACCGATATTTTATCAAGAGGTATAGATATTGAAGATATTGGTTTGGTTATAAACTATGATGTACCCGGCGATGCCGAAGATTATATACATCGTATCGGACGTACTGCACGTGCCGCTTCCACAGGTGTTGCGCTTACTTTTATTAACGAATACGACCAGCAAAAGTTTTTGCAAATAGAAACATTAATTGGTGCAGAAGTAAAAAAGATTCCGCTACCTCCCTCTGTTGGCGTTGGTCCGGCTTATACCCCCTTGGTAAAGATGAAGAAACCTTTCGTAAAGAAGAATAACTTTAATAAGGATAGACGACCTGCGAGGAAGTGATTTAACAAATATTAAATCATCCACATTCAAATAACTAATAAGAATCCGTACCTTTGAGGTTCTGTAACAAAGGAATAATTTTTGTGTTATAGGATAAAGAATGTCGAACACAAATTACAATACGTTAATAGAAAAGCTGGATGACTTTATCCGCAAGTACTATAAAAACCAACTACTACGTGGTTTAATTTATAGTATTGGGTTGGTGTTATTGTTTTTTGTTTCAGTTACTGTGCTTGAATATTATGCACATTTTAATATCGCGGTGCGTACTGTTTTGTTTTATTCCTTTGTAACAGCAACTGGCTTTGTGTTTGTAAAGTATATTGCTATTCCTGTTTCTCATCTTTATAAATTGGGTAAAATAATCTCTTACGCCGAAGCCGCAAACATAATAGGCAAGCACTTTACCAATGTTCAGGATAAACTTTTGAATGTGCTTCAGCTTCAACAGCAAGTAGAACACACTGTTTATGAACCCCCAACTCCACACTCCGAACTTATAGAGGCAAGCATCAATCAAAAAACAAAAGAACTAAAACCTATTCCGTTTACTTCTGCTGTTGATTTTACAGAAAATAGAAAGTACTTGAAGTATGCATTAATACCCGTTTCGCTTATTGTAATTATTTTATTTGCTGCGCCAAGTATTATAACTGATGGCACAAAACGATTGGTAAAACACAGCGAATACTTTGAGAAACAAGCACCATTTCAATTTGTGATTACTAATAAAGAATTAAAAACAGTTGCACAACAAGATTATGAACTTAAGGTAAAGCTAACAGGCAATGAGGTTCCGGACAATGTATATGTGGAGATTGATGGAAATGAATTTAAGTTGGATAAAGAAAACATAGTGAACTTTAAATATGTTTTTAAGAATGTACAGAAGAATATTAATTTTCAATTGTCTGCTGATGGCTTTAAATCCAAACCTTACGAGCTGGTAGCGTTACCAAATCCTATTCTTTTAAACTTTGATATTGCACTTGCATATCCTGCTTATCTCAATAAAAAAGATGAAGTGATTAAAAATACCGGCGACCTTGTAATACTTGCCGGAACAAAAGTAAGCTGGAGTTTCAATACACAAAACACAAAGAACCTGCGATTGAATTTTAATGATACTTCATTTGCTGTATCGCCAAGTTCGGATAATTCATTTAGTTATTCCACTCGTTTTTTGAGAGATAAAACGTATTCGGTTACAACTGCAAATCAATTTCTGAAAAGCAAAGATTCGGTAACTTATAATATCAATGTAATTCCTGATGCCTACCCGCAAATTGTGGTGGATGAAAAGAAAGATTCTACATCTACAAAACTCATTTCTTTTAGAGGAGAAGTAAAAGATGATTATGGTTTTAATAAACTTACCTTTAATTATAGTTTTATATCAAGCAATGATACTGCGGCTTCTGCAAGTGATAAAAGTAAAAAACTGGAAATAAAAACCACTCCAATTGCAATAAATAAAGCAGCAACTCAAGACCAATTTATTCATTTCTGGGATATGAATGAGTTAGGCATTAATGCTGGCGACCAGATAGAATATTATTTCGAGATATGGGATAACGATGGTGTTACAGGAAGTAAATCTACCAGGTCGCAAAAGATGATTTTTAAAGCACCAACGTTGAAAGAACTCGCGGAAAGTACAGATAAGAACAACAATAAAATAAAAGAAGATTTGATGGAGAGCATTAAACAAGCTAAAGATGTACAAAAGGAATTAACCGATTTGCAAAGGAAAGTAGCAGAGAAAAAAGATTTATCGTGGGAAGAGAAAAAGAAATTGCAAGAGTTACTTGATAAACAAAAAGAGTTGCAAAAGAAAGTAGAAAACATCAAGAATGAAAATGAACAAAACAACAAACAACAAAGCGAATACAAACAACCAGATGAAAAAATATTGGAAAAGCAAAAACAGTTGGAAGAGTTGTTTGATAAAGTGATGACTCCCGAACTGAAACAGAAATATGAAGAGTTGCAAAAGCTGTTGGAGAAATTAGATAAAGATAAAGTTCAGGATGCGTTGGATAAAATGAAGTTGGATAATAAAGACATTATGAAAGAACTCGACAGAAATTTAGAGTTATTCAAACAAATGGAAGTGGAGAAAAAGTTACAAGAGAATATTGATAAACTTAATGATTTGGCTAAAAAAGAAAACGAAGAAGCAAAGAAAACAGAGGACAAGAAATCGGATGCGAAAGAGCAAAAAGATAAGCAAGATGATTTGAACAAGCAGTTTGAAGATTTGAAGAAAGATATGAAGGAGATGGAAAAGAAAAACAGCGAACTTGAAGAGCCGAAAAAGATGGAGAACACCGAAGAGAAGCAAGAGGATATAAAGAAAGATATGGAAGGAAGTAGTGATGATTTGAAGAGTGGCGGAAATAGTTCGAAGAAAAGCGCATCGAAAAAACAAAAGAGCGCAGCGGAAAAGATGGAAAAGATGGCTGACGAAATGGCGAAAGCAAAAGATAAAGAAGATCAGGAAAAAGAAGGTGAGGATATTGACAAACTTCGCCAGATATTAACTAATCTTATTCGTCTTTCATTCGGACAAGAGGCATTGATGGGAGAGTTAGGCAAAACAAAATACAACGACCCACAGATTGCCAAAGTTGGAAAAACGCAACGAAAGTTGATGGATGATTCGAAAATGATAGAAGACAGCTTACTTGCATTAAGTAAACGTCAGCCGAAAATCTCTGAATATGTGAACAAAGAAATATCGTCCATCAATATGAATATGGAAAAGGCAGTAGATGAAATTCAGGAATCGGAAACGGTATCAATGGATGGCAAAAATCACAAAAGCGAAGGAATGAGCCGTCAGCAATTTGCAATGACTTCCATTAATAATCTCGCATTGATATTAAATGAGGCATTGAGCCAAATGCAAGCAGAGGCGAAGAAACCTAACGGACCACCAGGAAATGGAAGCTGCAAAAAACCGGGCGGAAAAGGTAGTAAACCAAGCGCAGGAAGTTTGCGGAAGATGCAGGAACAGCTGAACGAGCAGATTAAAAAGATGAAAGAAGGAATGGCGAAAAATGGGAATAAGCCCAGCAAGAAACCCGGTTCGGGCGGAACAGGTGGAATGAGTCAGGAGTTGGCGAAGATGGCAGCTCAACAAGCTGCTATAAGACAAGGAATTCAACAAATGGCTGACCAGATTAATAAAGAAGGAAAAGGGGCTGGAGGAATGAGCAAGTTGGCAGATAAGATGGAAGAAACAGAGACCGATTTGGTAAATAAACTGATTTCACAAGAAACAATTAAGCGACAAGAAGAAATATTAACACGCCTGCTGGAGAGCGAAAAGGCAGAGAAAGAAAGGGAGATGGACGAAAAAAGACAATCAAATGAAGCAAAAGATGAAAATAAACGTAACCCAAATGAATTTTTGGAGTATAATAGACAAAAACAGAAAGAAACGGAGTTATTAAAAACGGTTTCGCCATCGTTAAATCCGTTTTATAAAGAAAAAGTTAATATATATTTTAATCAGTTAGAAAAATAATTTATGGTACTTTCAGAAAATCAAAAGTTAAGAATCCCTTCGAGAGCAGAAAACATAATACTTGTAGAGCGGATGATAGAGGATGTTTGTGATTTATACAACATAAATCAGGATTTTTATGGCAACATATTAATAGCTATAACGGAGGCAGTAAACAATGCAATTTACCACGGTAACCAAGCAAACCCAACCAAAAACATAGATATTTTCTTTAAATCATTTCCCGACCACGTTTCGTTTATTATTAAAGACGAAGGTGCAGGGTTTAAATATGATGTGTTGCCCGACCCTACTAACCCCGAAAACATAGACAAACCAAATGGCAGAGGTGTTTTCTTGATGCGCAACTTGGCTGATAAAGTTTCGTTTGAAGATAATGGAGCAACTGTTATACTTGATTTTAAAGTGAATTAAGTAGCTTGCAAAAAGTATTAAGTCGATAAAGAAAGGCTTCACAGAAATGTGGAGCTTTTTTGTTTTTATCAATCGATAGAAAAGTTACTTTTGCAAACCAAATTGTTTAATCTTAATTTAACATTATGAAAACTGTTGACCAATATAATTTCAGAGATAAAAAAGCAGTAGTACGAGTTGATTTTAATGTGCCGCTGGATAAGGACTTTAACATTACCGATGATACCCGTATGCGTGCTGCATTGCCTACTATTAATAAGATATTGAGAGATGGCGGTGCAGTTATTTTAATGTCGCACCTGGGGCGACCGAAAGATGCGTACGACGAAAAATATTCGTTAAAACATATTGTGAAACACCTAAGCACATTGCTTGGTAAGCCCGTTCGTTTCGCAAGCGATTGTATTGGCGATTTTGCTAAAAGTGCTTCAAAAGAATTGAAGATGGGCGAAGTGTTGTTGCTCGAAAACCTTCGCTTCCATAAGCAGGAAACAGCCGGTACCGAGTCCTTTGCACAAGAACTTGCTTCGTTGGGCGATGTGTATGTTAATGATGCATTCGGCACAGCGCACCGTGCGCACGCTTCTACAAGTATTATCGCGAAGTTTTTTCCGAACGATAAAGTGTTTGGTTATGTGATGGCAAATGAAATTGCGAATATTAATAAAGTGCTCAATGCTTCCGAAAAGCCCGTTACTGCCATTATGGGCGGAGCAAAGGTGTCGGGCAAAATATTGATTATCGAAAATCTTTTATCTAAAATTGATAACTTGATAATTGGTGGCGGTATGTCCTATACGTTTGTGAAGGCGCAAGGCGGCAAAGTGGGTAGTTCATTGGTGGAAGAAGATAAATTGGACATCGCATTAAAGATTTTGAAAGATGCAAAAGAGAAGGGTGTCAACATTTATATACCCACCGATACTGTTATTGCTGATGCGTTTAATAACGAAGCAAATAAACAAACGGTGGATATTAACGCTATCCCCGATGGGTGGATGGGCTTGGATATTGGACCGGATACCGAAAAGAAATATGCGGAAGTTATTGGCAATTCAAAAACAATATTGTGGAACGGACCGATGGGCGTTTTCGAAATGAGCAATTTTGAACACGGCACCAAAGCCGTTGCCGATGCTATAGTTGCAGCTACTAAAAATGGTGCGTACTCATTAATTGGCGGTGGCGATTCGGTGTCGGCTATCAATAAATATAAGCTCGGCAATGAGGTAAGTTATGTTTCTACAGGTGGCGGTGCCCTGCTCGAATACATTGAGAGTGGCAGCTTACCAGGTGTGGAAGCAATTGAGAAATAAAACCATTTAATGAAAAAAGTATTTCTGCTTTTCTTTGTTCTCAACCTTGTTATCTGTCTTTTTTATATTGATACTTGGCAGAACGGAAATACTACTTCGCGCATCTTACCCATCATTTCTTATTTCGAAAGCGGTACTTTTCAAATAGATAAATATCAGGAACTCACCATAGATAAAAGCTTTATAAACAACCATTATTACAGCGATAAAGCACCTCTTCCCACGTTTATTGTGTTGCCTGTTTTTGGTTTATTAAAATCCATAGGGCTAATACGCAGTGTTAACGGCTCGCTTATGGGTACGCACGTATATGCTCTGGGCACAGTGCTTTGCAGCATTATCCCTTTTGTTTTAATTCTCTTTCTCACTTTTAAAAAGATATATAACAATAAAGCATTTTCGCCTGTGTTGCTTAGTATGCTACCTTTTTACGGGTCGTTCATCTTTATATTTTCGGGCACTTTTTTTAATCACGTTTTGTCGGCACTGTTTTTATTGCTTGCCTATATTTATGTTAAAGAGAAGAAATATGTTATTGCAGGCGTGTTTGCAGGGTGCGCTTTTTTATGTGAGTATATTATTGCGGCTGTTATTTTTGTGTGGGCAATTCAGATACTGTGGAATGAGCGTAACATTAAAAGTGTTGTAAAGTTCTCGGTTGGCGTGCTGCCTGCTGTTATTGTAATACTGATTTACAACTATATTTTTACCGGCTCGGCATTTACTATGTTGTATAAATTTCATTATCAGCAGGACTTGCATACTAACTATGGGTTCTCTCATCCATCCACAGAATCATTATGGGGCTTAGTTTTCAGCGATTATCGTGGTTTACTTTTTTATACACCGTTCCTTATTCTTGTTTTAATTTATGTGATTAAAAAAGCAACGAAACTCAACGGAAAAGAAATAGGAACGCTTCTTATTTCCAACTATCTTTTTATTCCTTCTGTGGTTACGCTTTTATTAACTGCTTCTTACTTCGGCTGGTGGGGCGGCTGGACGTATGGTCCACGACTCCTTCTTTTTATTGTCGTTATTTTAGTTTACGA
>CAILDT010000451.1 GCA_903833025.1 uncultured Bacteroidota bacterium
AAATTCTTTTATAAAGAAGTGGGAAAAAATTTTTTTTGGAGAGATAGACTAAAATGGAGCGATCAAGATTGGTTAGATTATATTAATAACGATTTTTTTAAATTATATATTTTAAAACATAATAATAAATTAGCTGGGTATTATGAGTTGCTTTATGACCCAAAGACAACCTCAATGGAGATTCCTTATTTTGGAATATTTAAAGAATTTTATGGCAAAAAGATTGGCGGATATTTATTAACAGATGCATTATCAACTTCCTTTAAGCAAAAGATAACTAAAGTTTGGGTTCATACATGTACCCTTGATCACCCAAATGCTTTAAAAAATTATCTTGCAAGAGGTATGAAAATTTTTAAGACAGAAAAGATATTTTTTAATCCAGAGAATTTGTAGTTTTTTCTTTTGAAATATCAAATTTTTCGTTTGTATTAATATTTATTAAAACATAAATAATTTTATTTTAAGAGTATGATACTATGCTAAGATTCACTCAATTTATCTCCGAAGCTAAACATGAAGGGGGCGATAAACATCCACTAGAAAGAAAACATCCCGCTCTTTATAACTTTCTTTTTCATCTATCTTCTCCTACATTATCTGACGATGATGACGACATGTCAGAGAGCTATCTCGCAGAGAAAGTTGAGGCACATCCCGTTGATCATATCCTTAAAAAAGGAATAGAGAGCGCCCCTCAAGCAAATCTTTATCATCATATCACCAAGGGATTCCATGGAGCATTTCCCGAAGGCGAAAGCGCCAAAGAAACGAAAGACAAAGCAATGGAATCAAGAAAGCATTTTCGTAATTTTATGACGGAAAGAGGGGGACATTCGGCAAAGAATAATCTTTCACTTACTTCAGAGAACGGAAAGACCAGACTATCTACTGGAGAAGGCGTTCAAACTATTGGCGTAGCACTTGCTCCGCATCATTCATCTGGTTATAAATCGGATCTTTGTCCCAATGCCACTGCCGAATGCCGTAAGAATTGTCTTGGATTTACAGCCGGCGGCAACAAACAATATCCCGAAGCATCATTTCGTTCCAAACTTTTAAGAACACAATATCTCGCAGAACATCCTGAACATTTCGCACGATTAATGTCTCATGAAATCGGAGAGAATGAAAAATGGTCAGAAAAGCATGGATATAAACCAGGATTTCGTGGTAATGTCACCTCTGATATTCACTATGAAAAGCATATGCCAAAAGCATTCTATGATCGCCATAGCAAGACTCAGTTTTATGACTATACCAAGAATGCTCAGAGACTAGATAAACCCCTTCCAAAGAACTACTCTCTTGCGCTATCACATACCGGAACCGGACACCACGAATCAAACGACCGCGAAGCAATCAATGCTCTTAATAATGGTCATGTCGTTGCGATGGTTCATCAAAAAGGCAAAATCACTCCAACCCACGTCGAAGACGTTTCTACTGGGAAACGCTGGAGAATAGCTAACGGAGATACTGACGATAACGTCTATGATCGAAGAACTCCAGAAGAAGTAAAAAATAAAATCGGAGTTGTTTCGGGACTAAAACTAAAGGGAGTTAAAAACGAAGCAGCTGGACATTTCGCAAATAAAGTAGATGATGACGGAATCATTAGAATTGATCCAAGAAAATCAGAACAAGCAAAGCAAGAAGTCTTTAATAAGAAGTCCGTAGACTTCCATGCGAAGAAAGCAGCATTGAAATAATAACAATAATATATTATAATAATAAAACTATCCCCGTGAAATATCGGGGATTTTTTTATTCATAAGAAAAACGGTTATGTTATAAGGGTTTAGAGGTATGCCGTCGGAGGGGGCGGGACGTATAGCGGAACGGGGGGTAATAGGGGAAAATTGTGGAAAAAAATGGGGATAAATAGGGGATTTTGAATATAAATGATATATTCTTTGAAATCATTAGAAATACTTCAATATATTCAATGGATTACATTACGAAATTGTATTATATGTTAAACTATATGGT
>CAILDT010000452.1 GCA_903833025.1 uncultured Bacteroidota bacterium
CTTGATAAAAAGCAATTAGCTTTAGCTGAAGCTTTAAGAACACAAAAAGGTGAAGCATTAGCTAAATTCCAAGAATTAATGTCTAAACCTGAAACTCGTGCTGAAGCTATGCAATTTGCTGCTAAATCGCCAGATTTACAAAATTTAGCATCAGAATTAATGAAGCCAAGAGATGTTGCAGAAGGTGGTAAGGTTGTTATTCCTGGTCTTGGCGGAGAAGGAATAGAAATTGCAAAAGGTAATCCTAAATATCGTGCACCAATTCATGTTGATGTTGGTAATGCTATTGAATTGCGTGACCCATTAGACCCAACAAAAGTAATTCAAAGACTGCCAAAAGGCGTAAGTCCTGGTGAAGCTGCTAGATTAACTGATGAAGGAATACCTTTTGGTGGTGGCAATATGCCACAAGCATTGCGTGGACAACCTCCAGCACAAACAATTAACCCTGGTTCTCCAGTATTAGCTAAACCACCAGTTTCTTTAGCCCCAAATGCACCTGCTTATGCACAAGGCGCAGTAACAATGCCAGCACAACCAACACAGCCTACTGCAAAACAACTTACTTTTGAAACTCCACAACCTCCTGCTGGATTATCGCCAAAACAAAATAGAGAATGGTTTACTAAAGCCTCTGAGCCATTAGTAGGTGAGCCTGCTAAAAAAGTATCAGGCGCTATTAACTATCAACAATCATTAGATAATTATAAAAACTTAATTTCTAACTTTAGTGTTGCTGATATGGCAAATCCACAAAAAAGGGCTTTGTTAAGTGAAGCCTACAATACTGTTACTTTGACAGGTAAAGAAGCATTTAATCTTGGTGTGCTTAATGGTGGCGATGAAAGAATTTTAAGTGGCTTGCAGCCTAATTTTAATAATCCTTCAACATTGTTGGTAACGCAAAAAACTGCACAGCAAATAGCTAATAATCAAAAGAATTATGCGGCTAATGTAATCAATAATGAATACAAAGTGCATCAAAAAATTGTGCCTCAGAATTTGCGTCAATTTGTAACTATGACAGAAGAAGAAGCTACTACACCGAAAGCTTCCCCTGTAAATCCATCTTATAGACCGCCTGTTGTTGAAAAAGGACAATGGGGAATTATTAAAGTTGTCCCTGGAAGCACACAATAATGGCAGAATATACAGTACAAGCGCCTGATGGTAATACTGTTGTCTTAACTGGCCCAGAAGGTGCTAGTCAAGCTGATGTTATTGCACAAGCACAAAAGTTATATAAACCACAAACTCAATTTGCTGAAACTGGTGGCGGTGCTGCGTTGGGTAGACCAACACGCAATGTTGCCCAAATATCACCTGAAATTCGCCCTTTAGAATCTGCGCTTACTGGCGCTGGAAAATCTATTATTACAGACCCAGTATTAGGTATTGCACAATTATTAAGCGGTGGAAAAGTAGGCGGTCAAGCAGCACAAAGATATGCTGAAGAAGCTAAACCTTATCAAGAAGCTAATCCAGGCTCTTATTTAGCAGGTCAAGTTGCTGGCTCTGTTGCCCCTGCTGCTGGTATGGTAAAGGGAGTTGGAATGATTCCTTCTTTTGCTAAAGCAGAAGGCGCTTTATCTCAAGCAATGCCACATATTGCACCTTATATCACTCCAGTTGCACAAGGAATTGGTTATGGTGCGGCGCAAGGTGCTATTACTCCACAAGAACAAGGTTTAACTGGTAAAGATTATTACAAAGAACAAGCTAAAAATATTGGCATAAGTGGCGGTTTAGGCGCTATTCCAGGCGTTGCTTCTGCTGGTGGTCAATTAGCTAAAGCATTACTTACAAAAGGCGCTGGTATATCTACTGGCGCAGGCTCTAAAGCTATTGAAGAAGCATATCAAGCTGGTAAAACTGCAAACCCTGAGTTTTTAACTAATATGCGTGGCGAAGCACCAATGGAAAATGTGCTTAATGCAGCTAAGGCCAACTTATCTGATATGCGTCAAGCAAAAAATACAGCTTATCGGTCAGGAATGGAAGATATTAGTGCAGATAAGACAGTATTAAGTTTTGGTGATATTGAAAAGAAAATTAAAGAAGCTGCAAATATTGGGTCATTTAAAGGTGAAACTACTAATCCTAACGCCATTAAAGCATTAGATGATATTAAAAAATCAGTAAATCGTTGGAAAAAATTAGACCCTGCTGAATATCACACTCCTGAAGGTATGGATGCTTTAAAACAACGCATTGGTGCTATTTTAGAGGATATTCCATATAACACTAAAGCTAGAAATGTTGCTGATGATATATACCATTCTGTAAAAGAAACGATTAATACACAAGCACCTGTTTATAGCAATGTAATGAAAGATTACAGCGAAAGTGCTGAGTTAATTCGTGAAATTGAAAAATCTCTTAGTTTGGGCAAAAAGGCTTCTGTAGCAACAGGATTAAATAAACTTCAATCTTTAATGCGCAACAATGTCAATGCAAACTATGGTTATCGCCA
>CAILDT010000453.1 GCA_903833025.1 uncultured Bacteroidota bacterium
ACAATCACCCCGATTCGGAAGAAGAAATATGGATACCCGTTAAATTGAAATAGAGAACCTAATCAATCTAAAACTTAAACGAAACTCCTATTGAAAGTACTTCTTTAAACTGTAAGCGTGGTCCGGTACCATTTACGGTAACGCCATTTTCTACTCGCTTTACAGGCACTGGTACGTTGTTGTCGTAAATCATATTTGTGCTGATGGTGGTTACTAAATATTTATTTATTTTCATCCCAAGTATGTTTTCCCAGTTAACTACAATGTTTTGAGGGTCTTTCAAATAGTTGCTGAATAACTCTAATTTAGTAGCAAAGTTTACATTCTTAAAAATATCTTTCTTAAACGTAAATTTAAGATACCCACCAAACTGATTTAATACTTTATCTCCATATTTAGTTATACCATACACCCCATTTACAGTATCATATTTTGCAGGAGTAACACCAAACGCGCCGGCATTAGCAAGTGCTTGGTCGTTTACAAAAGTAGTTTTAGAAGTAAGTGGAGAAATGAAACAGGAAAATGTATTGTCTTTCGATTTATAATCCAAACCGAGTGCGCCCAATAAATAACCGGGTGCCATAAAGTGCGAAGCTACAACAGAATCGTTGGGATAATTATATCCAGGTGCAAACTGACTTTTGAAATTTACCAACGCTGTATAATACCAATGATTATAAAACGCATAATGCCCTACCTTGGATGAGAAATCTATTTTATCATCGTTCTTCCTTAATGGAGAAGTACCACTTTGGAGCATACCATACGCTAAATCAAGCGTATTATCCCAAGTGGTTTTTCCCTTTTTATAATTAGCATACATACTAAGTATAGCACCTATTGATAAAGAATTTTCGCCCCCTGCGGCCCAATTAGTAAGGCTTGATTGCCCGAAGTTAAAACTGGTAATTCCCCCTTTTTTCCATAGGGTATCTTTTTTAATTACAGTATCTTTTGCCTGTGCAAATAAAGCAGCAGAGATTAATATTGTGGCTGACACTAATAAAATTTTTTTCATATTTGATTTACTTATTGTTTTGTTGTTTTAGCAAATCACGAATTTCTGTAAGCAGTTGCTCTTGTGTTGGAGCGGCAGGAGGAGCAGCGGCTTCTTCTTTTTTCTTAGAGGCATTGATTGCCTTTATAATAATAAATAATACTAAGGCAACCAATATGAAACTGATTACTTCGGATAAAAAGAGACCGTATTTTATGGAACCGAAAGCTGTAAGTTCGTGGAGGTTGTTGAGATGTGCTGCATCTAATGCAGGTTTTAATAATATTGGAGTAATTATGTGTTCAATTAATGAACTTACAATTTTACCAAATGCAGCGCCAATAATAACACCTATTGCTAAGTCAACTACATTGCCTTTAAGTGCAAATGTTTTAAATTCTGAAATGAATCCCATAATGTTTTTGTTTTAAAGTTAGATTTTAGTAAAAAATTAATAAAAAACTCTGATAGTAATTATCCGAGTTTTAAATAAAATAAGGTTAATTATTTTCCTAGTTTTGTTTTTAAGTTAGTATCTAGTGCAGTTAAAAATTCTTCGGTGTATAAATAATGTTCACCATGATTTACTTTGTTACCAAAAGCGCATACCGCCAAATCCTTGGTCATTTTACCGCTTTCAACAGTTTCTACACAAACTCTTTCGAGGGTTTGGCAGAAGTTGATTAAAT
>CAILDT010000454.1 GCA_903833025.1 uncultured Bacteroidota bacterium
AATAACATCGGCGTTCCCGGTACATCGGATGCTGTAGTAAGGAAACATTGCCCAACCGAGGTGACCGCTATAATTTCGCCCGTACAAATATTCTCAGTAATATTACAAACCAGATTACCGCTATCCGGAATAACAACTGGCTCTAAAGCAGGTGCCGGTTGTACCCGTGGTGGCATAATAGGCCCACCGGGTTGATTCGGTGGCGGTGGTGGAGGAATAACGGGAATATCCGGATTCGCGTTAGTTTGTCGCGTAGGTAATGCGTAATTTGTCGGCGGACCAGGCACAGAACATGTCAATGGTGCGGTAGTAGGAACTCCGTCTGTAGTAATGTGATAATAATTCACGCGTTTCAAACTTTTGGTATTTGGTATAGAAACGGATTCCGTTTGACTCGCCCAAGTAGTTGTCCGATTTACCCATTTATTTTTTGCAATTTGAGCGTAAATCTGTTGTTTGGTGAGATTGGAACTATTTTTTTTATATTGGAGAACATTGCCTTTTCTTAAACATTCCAATTGATAATAATATTGAGATTTTAAAATGGGTTCTGCGGCATAAGGTAAGTAAATATAATCGCCGGGGATATTTTTAATTACATCAGAATCAGTATAGGCGCACGGATTTTCAACCCGGCTCCATAATCTTGGTGGTATTGGTAAATAATAGGGGCCCAAACATGACATCTATATCTGTAATAATGTATTACTATAATACAATATTTTTTAGATTTTCTAAAAAATATGTAACATACATCTATTTTGCTAAACTTTTTTTAAAAGTTTAAAAGTTTAAATCTATTGGCTGCCGTAAAAGTACCAACGCAATGACAAATAATCCAAATTATTTTTGCTTGTCGGGTTTTTTCCTGAGGATGAAACCATTTTTGTATTTGGTCCGTCTTCCATAATGTCCCGAATTTCGGAGGTTGCAAGCGCATAATTGTAATATGATAAATTGGAAATATTTCCAGAGAAGCCTCCATTTAATGCCATATATACATCACCATAATTTTGCTTTGGTACTCCGACCAATTTTACACTTTTTGTCACAACTCCATTCACATAGATATCTATTGTGGTATTTCGGCATCGTATAATAATATTTATCCATTTATTTATTGGTATATCAGAAATGGTTATTTCTTCGTTGATTGTGTCAAACGTATTCATAATAACGACTAATTCGTTTGTATTGGGTGCAATATATAAACCAGGACCATTATTCGGAAAATTGAGTCCATTTGTAGCAATGTCATTATTTCCCTTGTGAAAAATATGTTTATATTGGCCAGCGTTATACTGTAAATCGTCTATTAAAATCCACACAGACCACGTGAATTCAATTCCGCCTTGTTGATTCACCGATTTTAAAATGGTTATAGAATCTTTATTACTTGGATCCTGTGGAATAATAATCATTTGTTTTGCATCAATCATTCCATTTAATAACTTGGGTGATTTTAAAGAATTGTATGACCATGACATTATTTGAATCGCAAATTGTAAAATAATAACAAAACCAATGATGACAAGTAGTAAAAATGCGATTTTTGCGACTAAACTATTAGAATTCA
>CAILDT010000455.1 GCA_903833025.1 uncultured Bacteroidota bacterium
GATTATTTTTTTCTTTAAAATCTTTTCTCATTTTATCCAAAACTTCTTTTACTGGATAGTTTAGATGTTGATTAGATTTTCTTTCTTTTTCTCTTTTATCATATTGTTCTTTACCAACTTTTGATATATCAAGTTGTGGCAATAAAATATCAAGTGCTGTTTGTTGTGAATCTTCATTTTCAGCTTTATATAATTGCATTGATCCGCCAACACCTACAGCATGAGCAACCCTTAGTTCTGCAGCAGTAGGATCTCGGCCTAGTCTTTTTGTAAGATCATTTGCATTTTTATCTGTTAATGTTTTAAAAATTATATCTTGATTTGTGGGATTGAATATATCATCCTTTGATAATCCAGCATCTCGATAATTGCTTTCTAATGTGCTTGGTATAAAACCATATCTACCCAATGCTCCCTTTGCACCCCTACTTCTACCAAACTCTATAGCTTCACCAATTGTTAATTCCGAAACCATTTTACCTTTATATTTTGGTGGATTTTTTTTATCAAATTCACCAAACATTGCATCATAACCTAAAGGACCACCTTCTCTGACGGCTGTAATTTCTTTATACTTTTCATATTCTGTGGTTCCTTCAGGAAAAGTACTAATAGGTCTTTCAGTACCTCCAAATGGTTTCCATCCAAAAAACTCTAGACTCATCAACCAGTCTTTCAATTTTCTATACCAGCCAGTTAGATTTGATATCCAACTTTTTATTTTGTCAATACCTTCTTCTATTGTTTTTTTAACTTCTTCTATTTTTTTGACAAACTTTTCTGCATCTTTAACAACTTCATCAACACCTTTTTCTATTTCAAAAATAAAAGCCACTATGGCAAGTTTAGCTAAAAATTTAAATAGTTTATCAAATGAATTTTTTAATCCTTGTGTTAAATTCTTACTAAAATTTTTAAGTCTAGATTCACTTTTTGGTTTTTTTGTGTCAGTTTTTGTAAAATTTTTTGCAAAATCACGATTTAATTCTTTTTGTAGTTTCTTTTCTTCATACATTTGTTTCATGAAGTTAAACATTTTGGCCAATATTGCGGATATAGAATCACCTTTTTTTAATTTGGTAACCTGTGTTTTGCCTATTGGACTAAAGAAAGGACTTTGTTTTACTTCTTCAAGTCTCATATTAGGTACAGACTTGGCTTTTGTTTTGAGAGATTCTGGTATATTACGACCAATAGATTCCTGAGTTTTTTGAATAATGGTACCTAATTGTTTTTTAGACAATGCTTGAGCACCATCGGCCATAATGAGGTCAATTTCTCCAGCATTTAACAATTCTTTAAAGGTCGTATTATCCATTTACCTACTTTGTTGTCGTTGTCTTATCTTCTCATTCTCTTCCTCAATGTATTGTGTCAGTAAAGCCACATATATTTCACGTTCCCACGGTATCATACTTTCTAATTCACTCAAACTATACTTGTGGTGTTGCATCAATGCAAAGTTAGTTTTATAATAATTTTTTAAATTATCATGACAAAATATTAATCGAAAAAACTTTCCAAACCC
>CAILDT010000456.1 GCA_903833025.1 uncultured Bacteroidota bacterium
CTAATGACTTACACATTGTAAATGACACTACCTATCATCAAAAATACACTTACACAAGTGCAACAGTTGATAACAACTCTACCAATCTTCGCAACAATTATCTAACATTAGATAAAGGATATAAACAAGGAATAAAAAACGATATGGCTGTAATTACAAGTTCGGGAATTGTGGGACAGGTGAAAGATGTTAATGAGAATTTTTGTACGGTAAAATCATTACTAAATAGTCAGACAATTGTAAGTTCGAAAGTGAAAAAGGATGGTTCAATAGGTCCGTTAAAATGGGATGTGAATGACAATTATAGTACTGCAACATTGCACGATATTCCAACTCACGTTAGACTAAAAGTTGGCGATACCATTGTTACATCAGCTTATTCGACCATTTACCCAGAAAATATTATTATCGGCACGGTTGAAAGTTTTGTACAGAAACCGGGAGAATTTTTCTTTACTGTGAAGGTAAAATTGTCGACCGATTTCAAAAAACTTTCGCACGTTTATATCGTGAATAATATTCTTAAACAAGAGCAGGAAGAGTTAGAGAAGAGGTCGGAGCCAGAAAATAAAAGTGTAAAATAAAATGATTCCTACAATTATCAGAAATATTATTCGCTTTGTTGTTCTTATCTTATTTCAAGTTTTGATTTTAAAAAACATTGAGTTAGGTAGATTTATCAATCCATTTATCTATGTTCTTTTTATTATTGCACTACCTTTCGAAACACCGAAGTGGTTACTATTAGTATGTGGGTTTGTACTTGGAATTACAATTGATATGTTTTATGACACGATGGGAATGCACGCTGCTGCTGGAGTTTTTATGGCTTATATACGCCCGAGCATTTTAAATTTATTTTCTCCCCGCGAAGGTTATGAATTCGGAACACAACCAACAATACAGTATTTGGGGGTTCCTTGGTTTCTTTCTTATTCAGGAATATTAATAGTGTTGCATCATTTTGTTTTGTTTTATTTGGAAGTATTTCGTTTCTCCGAATTCTTTCCTACCCTATTAAGAGTTATTGTAAGTTCTATTTTCACCATTCTATTAGTAGCAGTAACGCAATATCTTTTTAATAATAAAAAACAAGTAGAATGAATCCCTTATCAGAAAGAAAATATATTATTATTGGAGTTTTTCTTCTTGTAGGGTTGGCATTCATTGCTCGCTTATTTTACATTCAAGTTATCAACGACAGTTATAAATTAGATGCTCGAAATCAGGCATTCCGCTATACCACGGAGTTTCCCAACAGAGGATATATTTACGACAGGCATCATAAACTACTTGTTTATAATGAAGCTGCTTACGATTTAATGGTTACACCAAAAGAGGTAAAGAATTTCGACACAGTAGATTTCTGCAAATTAGTAGATATAACAAAAGATGAGTTTATTAAGAAGATGAAAAAAGCTGTGCAAGCACCTAATTCTCCTCGTAAACCTTCTGTGTTTGAAAAACAATTATCGCCTCAGGATTATGCTTCTTTGCAGGAACTATTATACAGGTTCCCAGGTTTTTTTGTTCAATCAAGAACGTTGAGAAAATATCCAATGAAAATTGCAGCGAATATGTTAGGATATATTGGGGAGGCGGATAAAGATATGACAGAGCGCGACCCCTACTATAATGAGGGTGATTACCTTGGTATTAGCGGAGTGGAGAAAACGTATGAAAAAGCATTGAGAGGAAAAAAAGGATTACGGATTTTAATGGTAGATGTAAATAATAGTCCGAAAGGAAGTTATATGAACGGGTTATATGATACAGCTGCTACCCCTGGTAAAGCATTAGAATCTACTATAGATGCTGATTTGCAGTTGTATGGAGAGATGCTGATGCAAAATAAAATTGGTAGCATAGTGGCAATAGAGCCACAGACGGGCGAAATACTTGCATTGGTTACCAGCCCATCTTACGACCCCAATTTATTAGTTGGCAGAGCAAGGAATAAAAATTTCTCGAAACTTTATTTGGATACCGTTCGTGTTCCTTTGTTTAACCGTGCTACAATGGCATCCTATCCTCCTGGTTCTACTTTCAAATTAGTAGAATCGTTAATCGGACAACAAGAAGGTGTGTTGAATCGCGAAACAAAATACCCTTGTTCTGCTGGGTATGCGCCATTAGGCGGTCATCCTAAGTGCGAAGTACATCCTTCTCCTTTGGCATTGTACGATGCAATTGGCTACTCTTGCAACTCTTACTTTTCGTATGTTTTTAAAAGTATCATCGAAAATAAAAAGTATCACGATACGTATGTAGCTTTCGAAGCTTGGCGAAACATTGCATTGAGTTTTAATATCGGCAGAAAAACAAATTCCGATTTGGCTAATGAATTAAGAGGAAATATTCCTTCCATTAAATATTATGATAAAGTTTTTGGTAAAGGTGTTTGGAAAGCGTCAACAGTTATTTCATTAGGTATAGGTCAGGCAGAGATGGGAATTACTCCTTTGCAAAATGCCAACGTTGCTACTATTATTGCTAACAAAGGTTGGTATTATACGCCGCATATTGTAAAAGCAATTGACAATAATGCTAACGATACTACCTTAGGTCGATTTAAAATAAAACACTTTACAGCTATTACGGATACTGCAATTTATAATAATGTTATTGAAGGAATGAGCCACGTTACCGAAAGCGGAACTGCTCACTTATTAAAAATAGATGGTGTGGAATATTGCGCAAAAACAGGCACTGCCGAAAACCCGCACGGCAGAGACCACTCGGTGTTTGTTGCGTTTGCTCCAAAAAATAATCCGAAAATTGCTATTGCGGTGTTGGTGGAGAATGCCGGCTGGGGTGCTTCTTGGGCTGGACCAATTGCAACACTGATGATGGAAAAATATTTGAATGGAAAAATCGCACGGAAAGAGTTAGAGAAAACAATGATGGATGCCAACCTTATTGACAACATAAAAGCGTACGAGCCTAAAAAGAAAAAGAAAAAGTAAATCCACACTCCATTGGAAAGAAGAAAAAGCAATAGTATCTTTAGTGATGTAGATTGGGTTACGGTGTTGCTTTACCTTGTATTAATAACTATGGGGTGGCTCAATATTTATTCTGCTGTATATAACGAAGACCACCACGCAATTACCGATATGACTCAAAAGTACGGCAAACAAATGCTTTGGATTGGCACATCCTTATTAATTGCTTCAATTATTTTAATCATTGACGAAAAGTTTTACACTGCGTTTGCTTATTTAATTTACGGATTAATTCTTGTTGCCTGCATTGCAGTTCCTTATCTGGGGCGAGAAGTAAAAGGTAGTCGCTCGTGGTTTAGGTTTGGTGATTTCGGAATTCAACCTGCCGAGTTTATGAAGTTTGCAGCTAATCTCGCCATTGCAAAGTTTTTAAGTAATGCACATATTAAAATTGCTGATTACAGAAACACTATTATAACACTACTTATTATTGGTGTTCCGCTTATCGTAATAAAAGTATTGCAAGACGAAACAGGGTTAGCAATAGTTTTTGTTACATTTATTTTTACGCTGTATAGAGAAGGATTGTCTGTAAACTACCTGCTACTTGGCTTTGTGGCAATAGTGTTATTTATATTGGCGTTGCTGGTAAACAATATTTATTTATTTATTATCATCGCTTCTTTATGTGTTGTGGCTTCTTTGTTTATCAGGCGAACACGCAAAAATTTATTTGCAATTGCGTTGGTAGGTTTAATTTGTTGCGGTATGGTAAAGGGAACCAGCACTGTTTACGACCATATGGAAGCACATCAGAAAATAAGGATTGATGTGTTACTTGGCAGAGGGACAGTAGATAAAAAGAAAGAGGGTTATAATGTTAACCAAGCAAAAATTGCAATTGGCTCTGGTGGATGGACGGGAAAGGGCTACCTGAACGGCACACAGACCAAATATGATTTTGTGCCTGAACAGGATACTGATTTTATTTTCTGCACAGTAGGCGAAGAATGGGGTTTCTTTGGCAGCTCTGTTGTTATAATTTTAGAACTTCTTCTTATATTAAAAGTAGTATTTATGGCAGAAAGACAGCGTTCTGCATTCAGTAGAATTTACGGTTATGGAGTAGCTTCGGTTTTGTTTTTCCATTTAACTATAAATGTGGGGATGACGATAGGGTTGGCTCCCGTTATTGGTATTCCCCTGCCTTTCTTTAGTTATGGGGGTTCTTCGCTATGGTCGTTTACTATATTATTGTTTATTTTTATTAAACTCGATTCGCATCGCTTGGAGATTTTAAGATAACTCCTCGCAATAGTCAAGAAATAATTTCAACGCTTTTTGTTTCCGTTCATCAAAATTATACCTAATGTTTTCAAACAAATATTTATTTATATCTGTTGAATAAAGTGCACTCGCCTCTATATCTTTTATCAACACATCGCGATTATCCAAACCTAATTTTAATGATTGATTAAATTCAGTAATAAAACTTTCTGATAACTTTTTGTTGGATACCCAACACGCAAATACAAATGGCAGCAATGTAAACTTTGTCCATTCTTCGGCTAAATCGTAACTATAGGCATATTTATTTTCGAGCCCGAAAGTGCGGTCGCCGATAATAACTGCGGCGGTAGTTTCTGTAACATTGTCTTCATAATCTGCTTCGGCATTTATCCAATTTGGATTTATTTTCCAATACTGTTTTGCTAATACTTTAACTAGCATAACCGATGTTCGGGATTGATAATCTAATAAAATGTTTTTTATTTTATCTAACGGAACATTGCTATAAAGCATTACGGATGCTACTTTACCTTCGGCACCAATACAATAATTGCTGATGATAAAGTGTGGATTTATATTGGGAATAATTGCTACCGGTATTAAACCTATATCCACGCTGCCGTCCATTAATTTTTGGGCACAGATGGATGGTATGTCCAACTGCAAATCGATATTATTTATTATTGCTGAATGTTGCAAACCATATATAAATGGCTTGGAATTGAGATACGATACTACTGATATTTTTATTTTCTCCATAAACTATTTACTATTATTTTCTTTTTCAATTACTGCAATGCACCCGGCAACAGGCGCAAGTACGGATGCAAACACAACACCTATAAAAGGAATGTTGAACAAAAATGCAAAAATAAACCCTGTGCCTATTGCTATTCCTTTGTTTGTTCTGATATAACTTACACTTGCTGATACATTTAATTTTCTTCTTTCGTTTACATAATCCATCATCGCGAAGCCATAAAAGTAATAGGACATCAGCAATAAAAAAATGGGGCAAAGCCAGCCGATAACAGGTATCCAGATAACAATGAAAGAAAGTAATACTATTGCTAATTGCAAAAGCATATTGCGAAGCGCAAGTGCTATGCCTCTTGCCACGTCTTTAGTAAATTGTTTTGCATCAAACGGATATTGTTTGCTGGTAAGTATGGTTTCTGTTTTTGCTGATAACACTGCCATTACAGGCGACATTAGTATTAGCACGATGTATTTGCTGATGGTAGAATAAATTAAAAAGAATATTATTTTTAATCCGATGGATAAAAAGAAATGCAGAAATCCTCTTAAAAAATGTAGCCACGAAGCTGAATTATCCGAATCGATATATCCTAAAATATATTGTTCGGCAGTGTTTGATAAATAATGAATGAATGCAAATCCACCGAAAAAAAGAAGCGCGTATATAATAATGGGATAAATAAAATATATCCATAAACCATTGTCGAATACAATTGATAATGCTTTGATGTAGCTTTTTACTCCTAATGCAAATTGGTTTACAACAGTCATTGGTTTTTAATTTGAGTGGCAAAGGTAGAGATTATTTAATTTTTATATCCGCATTATATTTATACTTTAGCAGTCTGAAATATTTTCTGTTTTAATAGTTACATTATTAAAGCACTTAAAAATATAAAGAAACACCAATAATAGCATCGCTACAGAAAAACAAACGTCGATGTTGATTATAAAAAAGACTAAGCACATCATCTTTCTTTATCTACTCGCTTAGTTAATTTCATTTATTACAAGAATTTAGTTTCGAGGTCAACTATTTTCCGATTTATAATCTTTATGAAATTATAAATTGTGTGCTGTTCCCGATTTAATTAAAAACAAAAACAATGAAAGCAAATTATAGATTAATCGGCAGCTTATGTGCTAATAAAGTTGTCGTGAGGATAAAATCCTCCAGAAAAAAACATAGCAGGGTTAAGTATATTATTATGACGGCAGTGTTACCGATACATCAGGTAACTGGGTCTATTAATTTTCCGGCTGATAAGCCGGGAAGAATTCTAAGAGCCACCGATATTTACACGATGAGCAACGCTTCGGGTATAGTGTTTGGCGGTACTATTTTGGCTGATTTCCATACATCAATTGGTGTTTGTAATGCAGCGTCAACGGACGATTATCCTGCTTTATTTAAAGATATGAACAACAAAGCTCAAAACATATTGGGCATTGTACAAAACCTGGCAAACGCAACACCGGCAAGGGCAATTTCTATTTTGCACAGCTGTGGATTTAATGCAATTCCTGCGCACGGTGCGCACGTTAAGGAATTTGGAGCAGTAAACGGTACGCTTAGAGGAACGGTAGATATGGTTACAGCTGGTGGTCCGCACAACTTAAACCATTTACATATATGGTGGGTTTCTTTAGATGGTATTACTTGGTCAATTATGAGGTCAACTAATAAAGCAAGTGTAACTTTAACTGGTTTTGCTCACGCCAAGGATGTATATTTCAAAACACAATTGAGCATTCAGGATGTGTTGCAGACGGAAAGTAACATTATTATGGTGTTGGTCAACTAATCCGAAAAGCCAAAAGGAGTCGCAAAGAGGCTCACCCTTGCAACGGAGAAGCTCAACGTTATGGCTGCGAGGCTCACAGGAGGGACAAAGAGGCTCACTACTTCGGCGGTGAGCCTCAACGTTTCAGCGAAGAGCCTCACCGATTGAACAAAGAGCCTCAAACTTGAAACGGAGAGGCTCATCGCTCCGGCTAAGAGGCGCAACGATTCAACCAAGAGGCTCACCATAGCAACGGGGAGGCTCAACGTTACGGCGGGGAGGTTCTAGCAAACACAAAAAAACCTGCTCTATTAAATTAGAGCGGGTGTTTTTTTACTCCTTATATATAAGGAGTGTTTTTGGGGGTGATGAAAAAACAGTATATTTGTTTTGAATTTAAAAATAAGAGATGAGGAAAATTGGATTGATATTGGTGGTTTTGGGGTTGGTTGGGAATGTGAAGGGACAAAGTTATTTGGCTTTACCAGATTCTAACGCAACGTGGATTATTCAACAAGATGATGGTTTTGCTGGATTTTATTGGTCTCAATATACTTTACCAGCTCATAAACAAGATACCATTATTAATTTACGAACCTACACCAAATTTCCAAATGTAGGTGCTTACCGGAATGATTCGCTTGGAAGAACTTTTGTTATCCCTTGGGATTCAACAAATGAATATGTTTTACAAGATTTAAGTAAAAACGTAGGAGACTCTGTTTATAATGTAATTTATGATAATTTTTTTTCAGGTAATCCAGTTAATAGTTATACTTTTTATGTGGATTCAGTTGACCATATTACTATTGGACCATACTCTTTAAAAAGAATGTACTTATCTAATGCATATCTTAACCAGAACTGGAACACTTTACCTCTTATTTGGATTGAAAAAATTGGATGTATGGGAGGAGGATTTATCAACAATATACCTGTTAATATGAGTGGAAAATGGTTAAACTGTATGAGTTTTAATGATACTATTTATTATAGAGGTCTTTACACTTATCCCAATGTGAATAGTTTTTACACGTATGGAAGTTGTGTTATCCCAATTAAAGTACCTGAATTATCGGATGATAACCAAATCACCATCTCCCCAAATCCTTTCAGTTCTCAAACCACCATTACTTTTTCGGAAAGTTCGACGGGCTCACTTACCGCAACACCCCGTATAATAAAAATAATGGATGTTTTGGGGCAATGTATCCAACAACTAACAACGAGCAACAAACAACTAACCATAGATATGAGTGGGTTTGCCAAAGGCATTTATTATTTGAGGATTGAAACCAATGGTTCGACAGGTTCGGCAGGCTCACCTACCCAACCAACCGATGTGGTGAATAGGAAACTGGTGGTTGAATAAAAGGGTGTATCTTTGTAACCTAAAAAAAAGGAAATGCCTGTAATATCTATGTTTTATGGTTTGATAGTTTCGATGTACTATTTGGATAATAAACAACATAACTATCCTCATATACACGTGAAGTATCAGGATAGCGAAGGGGTTTATAAAATACCTGATGGAGTTTTACTTGAAGGTAGTTTGCCGCCAGGCAAAGGTAAATTGGTGGAAGCGTGGATAGAGTTACATAAAGATGAATTAATGGCGGATTGGGAGCTTGCGGCTAGTGGACAGAAAATATTTAATATAGACCCTTTAAAATAAAAAGATGAACCCAAGAGTAAAATCTGTAGAGCCGATAAAAGATTATTTGTTGGAAATTGTTTTCAATAATGATGAAAAAAAAGTGTTTGATTTAAAGCCATACTTGGATTTTGGGCTTTTTAGTGAATTGAAAGATTTAGCATTGTTTCAAACAGCTAAGGCAGAACTAGGAACGGTGATTTGGAATAATGGATTGGATATTTGCCCTGATACGTTGTACCTTGATAGTAAAAAGTTGGATTAAGCTTACCTAAATCGCAAACAAGCACCTCCCCCAAAAGCATTTATTTTACAAATAATTTTGTCAGTTATAAAAACTTGTTTATCTTCGCACCCCCTTAAAAAAAAGGGAGCTAAAAAAGTTAATAAATTAATACAATAAAATAGTGGAAGCAATAAGTTATAAAACGGTTTCGGCAAGTAAAGAAACAGTAAACAAAGGATGGGTAATCATAGATGCGGAAAACGAAGTGTTAGGTCTTTTTGAGTCAGAGGTTGCTTTTATTTTAAGAGGGAAAAACAAAACTAATTTTACTCCTCACGTGGATACAGGCGATAATGTTATCGTTATTAATGCCGAAAAAGTAAAATTGACAGGCAAAAAATTAACTGATAAGGAATATGTGCGCCATACTGGTTACCCAGGCGGGCAACGTTTCGCTACTCCGAAACAACTTTTGGAGAAAAAACCAACGGAAATTATCCGCAAAGCAGTGAGTGGTATGTTGCCAAAAAATAAATTGGGCGATGCGTTGCGTCGTAACGTATATATATATGCAGGTACTGAACATCCTCATACTGCTCAACAACCGAAAGCAATTAAAATAAATTCAATAAAATAAATAAATGGAAGTAGTAAATACTCTTGGTAGAAGAAAAACCGCTGTGGCACGTGCTTATGTGCAAAAAGGAACAGGCGAAATTGTAGTCAATAAAAAAGATTATAAAGCTTATTTCACAACTACTGTTTTACAATACAAAATCAATCAGGCATTTAATGTTACAAAAACATTGGGTGAATATGATGTGATGATTTCTGTAAAAGGTGGCGGGGTAACAGGTCAGGCAGAAGCAGTGCGTTTAGCAATTGCTCGTGCACTGGTAGAAATGGACGAAACGCATAAGCCAGCTTTGAGAGCAGAAGGTTTGATGACGAGAAATCCTAAAATGGTGGAGCGTAAAAAACCGGGTCAGAAAAAAGCTCGTAAACGTTTCCAATTCAGTAAACGATAGTCTTTTAGTCAAGTATAAATTAATATTAAAAACCAATAAATGCATAGAACAGATTTTAATGAATTGTTAGAAGCCGGAGCTCACTTCGGACATTTAAAGAGAAAATGGAACCCTGCGATGGCTCCTTATATTTTTACAGAAAAAAATGGTATTCATATCATAGATTTGAATAAAACTGTTGTAAAAATTGATGAAGCTGCTAATGCGATGAAACAAATTGCAAAATCAGGTAAAAAAATATTATTTGTTGCAACAAAGAAACAAGCAAAAGATATAGTATCTCAATTAGTAAAACCAACTGGTATGCCTTACGTTACTGAGCGTTGGCCCGGTGGTATGCTTACTAACTTTGCAACTATCCGCAAGGCAGTTAAAAAAATGAGTACTATTGATAAAATGGCTACTGATGGTACTTTTAACAATATTTCTAAAAAAGAGAAATTACAAATATCTCGCGTTAGAGCTAAATTGGAAACTAACTTAGGTAGTATTGCTGATTTAACTCGTTTGCCAGCTGCTTTATTTATTGTTGATATTTCGAAAGAACATATTGCGGTGGCAGAAGCAAAAAGATTAAACATTCCTACTTTTGCCATTGTTGATACTAATTCCGACCCTAATTTGGTTGATTATGCAATACCTGCAAATGACGATGCTTCAACATCTATCTCATTAATTACAGCATTAATTGTAAAAGCGATAGAAGAAGGATTATCTGAACGTAAATTAGATAAAGATTCGGAAACGGAACAAAAAGAAGGAGCTAAAGTAGCTGCTGAAGCACCAAGCGAAGGAACAGGAGAAGCTGAAACAGCGAAACCAGGAGCAGGAACACGAAAAAGGAAAACGATAGGAGAAAAAAGATAACCTTAAATGTCCTGACAAAATCAGGACATTTTTTTGATACATAAACTTTAAAATTTAAACGAAAACAAAAAATGACAACAATGACAATTACAGCAGCAGAAATTAATAAGTTAAGACAAATGACCGGCGCAGGAATGATGGACTGCAAAAAAGCATTAACAGAAGCTAACGGAGATTTCGAAAAAGCAATTGACGAATTACGTAAAAAAGGACAAAAAGTGGCTGCTAACCGTAGCGACCGTGATTCGAAAGAAGGAGTAGTGGTTGCAAAAACAACTGCTGATAATAAAAGAGGTGTAGTATTAGCAGTAAATTGCGAAACAGATTTTGTTGCAAAAAACGAAGCATACCAACAATTTGCAAATAATATTTTGGATATCGCGATAGCGAAAAAC
>CAILDT010000457.1 GCA_903833025.1 uncultured Bacteroidota bacterium
TAAGGGGTATTCGGAAAAGAGTCCTCCGCCAATAAACCCTATTGTTTCGAATACTTTTTTCCACCTGATAAAGAACCCGGAACTCCTTTCCTCACCGGTACAGTATTAAGGTTCCGGTCCACAATCCAAAAAAAAAAATTGTAAATTTTTTTTTGGACATTTCTTACTGTTGAATAAAAGTTCGTTTTTTTTTAAATAGGAGCGCTCCACTTTTTAAATATACGTTTGGAGTCCTTTTACTGGTACATTTACTTTATTTTAATTTTTTTGGCGCCATTTTCAGTTTTCAGCATTTTAGTAGCCTGTCAGAATACGGTAGGGCCGGGTAGCGGTCAGTATGCGAGTAGTAGTGATCGGATTCTAATTATCAGATGTAATTGTAGTAGTGTGTATGAGTATATATATTTAGGATGTCATCAAAGTATAGCACTTTTGCAGTGAAAAAAAAGGAGAGATCTTTTGCCATTATCTGCTCTCGCATCCAAAAGAAGAACTACGCGGAATACAAAGCTATTCAATTGTCATTAAAAGAAGAACATAGCGCGGACCTTGATAATTTATACGAAAAAGTGAATAACATAAAAAACCACAAACTTCCGCGTACTATTAAACATGAAAATCCGTCATTAACATGGTTTCGTGCACAATTAAGTAACTTACAGGAATTAATATCAAGTAAGCGGAAAGCTTTGTGTATGCAAACGTATGATAAGGAATCCACCATTGTTAACATTAATTACAAGGCAAGTAAGATCTGCCCACCTGTATTGCGTGCTCAACTTCCAGCGCCTGTGCTTGGACAACCACCTTCCACATTTATTAATGTGTCACCCCCAAACGCGCCCCTTTTTGATGCCCAAATTCCAGTTCTTACAGATGTGCAAGTAATAGATCGGTTGATTGATTCTTGTGTGAAGCATGCTTATGAATGTTCTAAATCTGGCAATAGCCTAAAAGTTACTTTTAAAAATGGTGCTGTTTTTGGACAAGGGATGCAACAGGAGATCCTTTGCAAGCAGTGTAACCTTTGTGGTGTTTTTGTATACATGCATACATCTTGCAACTTTAAAATTTCATTATCTGAAAAGGAAGACTTGAAAAATTTACAGATTACTAAATTAGTATTTTCCTGCATGGATATAGGAATGGGGTTTAATGACGGTAACCGACTTTTTTCATCTATTGGCCTTCCTTTCATGAACAAAGCTACGTTTAGTAACATTACTGAAATGTGGGGTAACAAGTTATGGGAGTTCTGGGAAATACATCGTAAAGCAGCTCACGACGAAGAAAATGCAATTGCCCGTTTAGCTGGAGATGTAGATTCGGAAAACTGTCCTTTACTTGCCGTGACAGCGGATGGTGGTTGGTTTACTCGCTGCAACAGAGGTCATACCTATAAGTCAAAAACTGGTTGCCAGGTTATTAGAGGGTTAGCAACAAAAAAGGTGCTGTGGGTTAGTGTTAAAAATGCCTACTGTGCTTTTTGTTATTACCATCATTGCCATCAACCTGATAATCCTATTCCAGACCATATTTGTTATAAAAACTACAAAGGTCCTCCTCAAGGTATGGAACAGGAAGGGATTGTAGATGGTTTTTTAGCGGGTTACAAAGATTTCCTCTCCAAATATTCTGTCGTAGTTGCTGATGGTGACTCTTCGACATTTCCTAATCTTGTTGCGAAATGTTCTTGGACTATGAAAAAATGTCATTGTTGCAACCATTTTCACAAGTGCTGCCGAAGTAGATTAGAAAAGGCTATCTTAACACAAGAGTTTAAAAATAATAAGTGGCATCTTGAGTTTCCTTCTGCAATGATTGTAAAATTGTGCAAGTCCCTGAAGGCTGCCTGCCGCACTGCTAGAGTATCCGAGAACAAGAAAGAGGCTGAAATTAATCTTCGACATGATGTTACTAATGCCGCATGGCATGTTTTGGGTTTTCATGAGGACTGTCGTGTAGCGTTTTGTAGTGCAGCACGTCAATTGAAGCCTGATGTCCCCGTCCCAGAAAAGGTGAGCTTTCGTCGATCCCAGGAAGAAGTCGGTAAGCTTGGATCTTCGGTCAAGACTTTTTTACAAGCAAAGTGGGAGGGATCAGGTGAGTCCTTAGATGCGTGTTTATGTGATAACGAAGGTAACTGCATTTGCAACTTTGATTTCAAAGATGATAGCGATGATGAGGACTTTAGCGACATATTCGCTGATAGTAATTTACCATGATATAGTTATACTGTTATTTATGTTTTCTGTATTTTAGTAGTTTCCAGTCTTTCCGATTTTTACTATACATTATCTTTTACGAAGGTTTCACTAATAAAATTTTATTGAGTTGAGTATATATATATATATATATA
>CAILDT010000458.1 GCA_903833025.1 uncultured Bacteroidota bacterium
ATACCGCGTGTGGGCGGGGAGTATGTTGAGAAGAGATTGGATGTTGCCGCCCTAAATGTATTGGAAGTGGAAGTTGTTTTGCATTTGATAAATAAATAAACTACTTTTGGTTACAATTAGCAATTGCCCTTTTTTAGAATGAAGCAACATTACAACTATTTTTTTCTTCTCCTACTTCTAAATACTTTGTCTGTTGCCTATTCGCAAGGTGTAAAAACAAGTCGTGCGGAAACTAAAATAAAATTTACGGAGAATAAAAACCAATGGGATAAAAAAGTGCTTTATCGCGCACAGTTGGATGGTGGTGCTTTGTTTCTCCAAAAAAACTGCTTTACATATAGCTTTTATGACAAAGATATGCTTCGCGAAAACCACGTTGGCGACCATAAGAACCCTTCGACAAACAAAAACAAAGAAATACCTTCGCACGCATTTCGGATGACTTTTGTTAATGCTGAAAAAACAGTTCGTACAGCGGCTTCACAAATTACTACCGACTATTGCAATTACTTTATCGGAAATGATAATAGTAAATGGGCAAGCAATGTAAAAAATTATAGAGAACTAAATTACAAAGGGCTTTACCAAGGTATTGATATGCAAATAGAGGGGTTGAACAATAGTATGAAATATAATTTTATTGTTGCCCCGCTTGCCGACCCAAATGATATTCAATTATTATATGAAGGATTGGATAATATAAAAATAGATAAAGGAGCGTTGGTTTTAAAAACATCTGTTAATGAAATGCAGGAAGAACGACCTTATGCGTATCAATGGATAGGAAGTAGAAAGGTAAACGTGAGTTGTGAATTTGCTTTGGAAAACAATAAAGTACATTTTATTTTCCCTGATGGATATGATAAAGCGAATGAGTTAACAATAGACCCTGTGCTTGTATTCGCCTGTTCGTCGGGCTCTACAGCCGATAACTTTGGGATGACTGCAACTTATGATGCGCAAGGTAATTTATATTCGGGCGGAACGTGCTTTGCACAGGGCTTCCCTGTTACACTTGGCGCAATAGATGTTACTTATAATGGAATAGTACAGGCGGGAAGAACAGATGTGGTTATTAGTAAATATGATTCATCAGGCACATTTATGAGTTACTCAACTTACCTTGGAGGCGCATCAGGGACGGAGATTGTAACTAGTTTGATTGTGGATGGACAAAATAATTTGTTATTGTATGGTGCTACTGGTTCTTCTGATTTTCCGACAACTACCACCGCTTACGACAGAACATTTAATGGCGGAGTGTATATGAGCTTTGCCGCTAATGGTACTAAGTTTACTGCGGGTACTGATATTTATGTGGCTAAGTTTAACCCAACGGGAACATCTTTATTAGCTTCTACTTTTATTGGCGGAAGTGCTAATGATGGGGTAAATACTAATAATGACACAGTGTATATTCCTGGCTGGGGTGTTTATGAATACCCTCTCGATTCGCTACAATATAACTACGGCGACCAATACAGAGGTGAGATTAATGTTGATAATAATGGGAATGTTTATATTGCTTCCTCTTCTCGCTCCTTCGATTTCCCTATTGTTAATGGCTTTGATAACACATTAGGAGGCAAACAAGATGCTGTAGTTTTTAAAATGAACTCGGATTTATCACAACTTCTATGGAGTACGTTTCTTGGTGGCAGCGATAATGATGCAGGTTACGCGCTTGCTTTGGATGATTCTTTAAATATATATGTAACAGGTGGAACACGGAGTAATAATTTCCCAACTACAGCAGGCTCATTACAAACAACATATCAAGGCGGTAAAGCAGATGGTTACATTACAAAGATTAAAAAGGATGGGACAGCTATTCTTTTCTCTACTTTCTGGGGCAGTGCATCTTATGACCAATGTTATTTTGTTCAGTTGGATAAACATAGTAATGTATATGTAGTTGGACAAACGGAAGGCGCAATGCCCGTAACGGCAGGAGTATATAGCAATGCCAATAGTGGGCAATTTATTTCCAAACTAAATGATTCGTTGAATACCTTAATGTTTTCAACTGTTTTCGGAAATGGAAACGGACTACCTAATATTTCACCTGCCGCTTTTTTAGTAGATTATTGCGAGAATATTTATGTTAGCGGCTGGGGAGGAAATATTATTACTTCAATACCCACAACAGGAATGCCGCTTACTGGCAATGCTTTTTTAAATACAACGGATGGTTATAACTTCTATTTATTTGTTTTGAGTACTAATGCAGCTTCTTTGGTATATGCATCTTATTTTGGTGGAGCGTTGAGTAGAGAACACGTAGATGGCGGAACATCACGGTTTGATAAAAAGGGAATTGTTTATCAGTCGGTATGTGCAGGTTGTGGTAGCCACGATGATTTCCCTGTTACACCTGGCTCCTGGCCCTACCCCGACCCTAATACAGCAACACTTGGAATAAATCATTCTAACAATTGTAATAACGGAACATTCAAGTTTAACTTCCAGGTTCCATTAGCTTCTGCTAATTTTACTGTTGATAATATAAGTGGATGTGCGCCGCTAACTGTTCAGTTTGATAACCTAAGCAATACTGGAACAGGAACTTATATGTGGAACTTTGGTGGTAATGATACCACGTCCACTGTTCTTAATCCTATTCGTACTTTCCCGAACCCGGGAACTTACCTTGTAATATTATCGGTTCATAATCCTGCGAGCTGCAATGTTAATGACACGGCGTTTCATTACGTAACTGTGTATCCTGCTTTCAATGCTGATTTTAATTTTATTTCTTCGCCTTGCTCCAATCAGGTGGCATTCACTGATTCATCATATAATACACCTAACAACTGGCTTTGGAATTTTGATGATGGAACTACTTCAACATTGCAAAACCCAACACATACGTATGCTACTTCAGGAACTTATAATGTTCAATTGATTTCTTCTAATGCAAACGGATGTGCGGACACTACTGTTGTACAGGTAGTTTTTACAGGAAGCACCACAACTGTTAATCCGAGTACAAGTATTTGTGAAGGTATGAATACGCAATTAAATGCAACTGGAGGATACGCTTATAGTTGGTCTCCCGCAACTGGGTTAAGTAATGCTAACATATCAAATCCTGTTGCAACACCGGCAGTTACTACTACTTATACGGTTACTATTCATACGGTTCCTTTTCCGGGAGATACTTGCGTTACTACTTTAACTACTACCGTATCAGTTTATAATCCTGCTAACTTCCCGCTATCAGCCACTGCTACTCACGATACAGTTACATTAGGAAGCTCAACAATACTGCACGCATTAACGGATACCACCTTAACTATTACGTGGAGCCCTGCAACAGGGTTAAGTAATGTTAATTCGTTTAATCCAACTGCTTCGCCAACAGTAACCACCACTTACACTGTTACAATTACTGATACTTCGGGTTGCCCTAAATCTGCAACGATAACGATATATGTTATCTCTATGAAATGTACATTGGATGATGCCTTTGTGCCCAATACATTTACCCCTAACGGCGATGGAAAGAACGATATATTATATGTGCGAAGCATAAGTGTTGCTACTTTATATTTCGCTGTATATGACCGCTGGGGAGAATTAGTTTTTGAAACAGATGATATTAATAAAGGGTGGGATGGTATATATAAAGGCAAGCCAGCCAATGCAGATGTGTTTGCCTGGTACCTTACTGCCAAATGTTTTAGTGGTGAAGAGATGAAAAAGAAAGGGAATGTTACATTGATAAGGTAGTTTTTTACCACTAAGGCACTAAGAACACAAAGAACACGAAGATAACAGAACAATGAAATTAATTAAAACAAATAGTATCACCAATATGAAACACTTAGTGAACCTCAGTGTTCTTAGTGTCTTAGTGGTAATATTTTTTATTTTAATTAGCCCTAAATCTTTTGCCCAAGACATTCATTTTTCCCAATTCAATTCATCCCCACAAAACTTAAACCCTGCACAAACTGGTTTGTTTAATGGCGATTGGCGTTTTGTTGGAAACTACCGAAGTCAATGGGCTGCTGTGCCTGTGCCTTATAAAACATTTTCTTTTTCTACTGATACTCGCATCAAAACATCTTTCCTTGGTTTTACCCCTGCACTCGGATTGGTTGCTAATATGGATAAATCAGGAGATTCGAGATTAAGTACTAACCAAGTTTATTTATCTGCTTCGTTTATTAAAAAATTAAATAAGGACTCTACGCACTTTATTTCTGTGGGTGTTCAGCCGGGTGTTACTAATAAAAATTATGATGTATCTGCTCTTACTTTCGATAGTCAGTATAACGGAGATGCTTACAACCCTGCCTTACCAAGCGGAGAAAACTTTACTAACACACGCATTACTTATTTTGATGTCGGTAGCGGATTGGCTTATTTATATAGAAAGAATGACCGAATGAAGGCAAATATAGGCTTCTCGGCATTGCATCTTACTCGACCAAAACAATTGTTTTTTGCGAACAGTAGCGATAGATTAAATATTAAAACTACTTTATCTGGTCTTGTTGAATTCCCTGTATCGGCGCAGATGGATGTGATACCAACTTTCCTTTATAATCATCAAGGAAAATATAATGAAACTGTTGTAGGCGCGTTTGGCAAATATTACCTTACTCCTGTAAATGGTATGACTACTGCTGTTTCGATTGGTGCGTTCTATCGCGTGAAGGATGCTTTTATTGTTGCAGCTGGTATGGATTATATGAATTTTAACGTGGGAGTGAGCTATGATATTAATACTTCAAAGTTAATTGCAGCTACCAACCGACGTGGTGGTTTCGAAATCTCCATTATTTATATCTTCAAAAAGATTGTTCCTTTTGTGGCAAAGAAAAG
>CAILDT010000459.1 GCA_903833025.1 uncultured Bacteroidota bacterium
CATCTGAAAAATACATATCCAATTTCGAATCGTACTGTGCAGGAATAACTAATTTGCCTGTAGCATCAATGAAACCTCGTTTTCCATCTTTTTTTACCACAGCCATCCCTTCACAAAACTTCTCAGCAAAGTCAAATTGTTCAGCAATCTCTACTTTTCCCGACTTAATAATGTATCCAAATTTGCCTTTATCCTGAAAAGGAAATAGCGTTTCCTGCGATTTCACAGTTAATCGACAGCTAAGGCTGACAACAATTAATACTAATACTTTTTGAGTAACATTAAATGACTTCATATTTTGTGTCTGAAATTTTTTGTAAATATCTAAAATAATTTGAACTCAAAAAACTTTTAAGAGAATAAAAATAATAATTTTAAAAATAATTTGGTCTTTGCTTTAATGATTTAATTAATATTGCGAGGTAAAAGTAATTGTTTTAATGATACAAAACGCTATTTATTCATCTATTTTAAAAAGCAAGGAGCAAGGTAAAAAGCAATTTGCTGTTTTAATAGACCCCGATAAATTTAAATCAACTAAAATTATCAAACTTGCAGAATCTGTTGAAACTGATTTTATCCTTGTTGGCGGCAGCCTAATTTCAAGTGGTAATTTCGAGAAATGCATTAACAACATAAAATCTATAACTTCAATTCCGGTTATTATTTTCCCGGGAAATAATTTACAAGTAAGTAAAGCTGCGGATACTTTACTTTTACTTTCACTTATTTCTGGTCGCAATCCTGATTTTTTAATCGGTCAGCATGTTATTAGTGCCTCATTCTTAAAATCTTCCGGTTTAGAAATTATTCCAACCGGCTATATGCTCATTGAAAGCGAAAAACAAACTGCCGCTTCATACATGAGTAACACAATTCCGATACCTAATGACAAATATGACATTGCTATGAGCACTGCTATGGCAGGAGAAATGCTTGGTCTCAAATTAATCTATATGGATGCCGGTAGTGGTGCCAAAAAAAGTGTTCCATCTGAAATGATAAACAAAGTGAGCGCTTCTATTAAGATTCCCCTTATTATTGGTGGCGGAATTAACAATGCGGCTAAAGCAACAACAGCTTGTAAAGCTGGTGCTGATATTATTGTGGTTGGAAACGCTTTAGAAAAAGACTCTTCATTAATCAAAAATATTTCTCACGCAATTCATAAATTTTAAACAAAAATAAATATGCGATTAATCGTAATTTCAAGTTCAAGAACAATAGAAAATGAAACAGAAATAATTACTCAATTCTTTGAATCGGGTTTGCAGACTTTTCATTTAAGGAAAAGGTGGCTTTCTTCGTCAAGGACAAAAAAGATTATTAACGGTATTCCACAGCAATATCATAATAGAATAGTCCTTCACTACAATCATCTTTTAGCCCGAAAATATAAATTAAAGGGTATACATCTTTCCAAATCGCACAAAAAAAAGAAAATAAAAACCTGGTTGATTTTAAAAATTTTGCGCTTTTCTAACCCGAATATTGAAGTTTCCACTTCTTACAATAATATAGGTCAATTAATGGAGATAAACAAAACCTACAATTATAGTTATGTATTTTTGAGTCCTGTATTTGATAGTTTAAGCAGTAAATTTCAAAGTGGATTTACTGAAAACAGTTTATCAGCGGCACTTCAAAAAACACAATATAAAGTGGTTGCTAGGGGAGGTGTAGATATGGAAGCTCTTGAAAAAGCAAGCAGAATAGGTTTTGAGGGATTAGCATTTTATAGTTC
>CAILDT010000460.1 GCA_903833025.1 uncultured Bacteroidota bacterium
AACAAGCGACAGCAGTACAACAAGCGACAGCAGTACAACAAGCGACAGCAGTACAACAAGCGACAGCAGTACAACAAGCTTTTATCTCTTCCGAAGATGAGCTACAGGTTATTAAGAGGGATGGTTCCATCGAAGTGCTTTCTTTTGATAAAATTCTTAAAAGAGTTAAATGTCTCGGCACCGAATCGAAACCCAATTTAACCGTCAACTATAGTCAACTCGTGATGAAAGTCGTCGATCAACTCTATAACAATATGCCGACTTATGTTATTGACGAATTAACCGCCGAACAGTGTGCCGCCCTAATTACTAAACATCTCGATTACGGGACCTTAGCCAGTCGCATTATTGTTTCCAATAACCATAAAACGACCACCGAAGATTTCGCCGAAGCGATGGATCAGCTCTATAAATTCCGCGATGTCCATGATGAGCATAAGCCCTTAATTCACATTGATACTTGGTGCATCTCTCAACAACACGCGCCCTTTTTACAATCGCTCTTGGATTATTCGCGTGATTATTTATTCGATTATTTCGGTTTCAAGACATTAGAGCGCGCTTATCTGATGAAAATTGGCAAGAAAATCGTAGAGCGGCCGCAGCATATGTGGTTACGTGTGGCGATCGGCATTCACGGCACCGACCTCTGGCGAGTAAAAGATACCTATGAGCTGCTCTCGCAAAAGTATTTCACCCATGCGACCCCGACACTCTATAATGCCGGCACCAATCACCCACAACTCAGTAGTTGCTATTTGCTCGGGATGGAAGATGATAGTATTGACGGGATCTATAGCACCTTAAAAGATTGCGCGAAGATTTCCAAATGGGCCGGCGGCATTGGCTTACACGTGCATAATATTCGCGCGGCAGGTACGCATATTAACGGCACCAACGGCATCAGTAATGGTCTCGTGCCAATGCTCCGCGTGTTCAATATGACGGCGCGCTACGTCGATCAAGGGGGCGGCCGCCGCAATGGCAGTTTCGCGATTTATTTAGAACCATGGCACGCGGATGTCGAAGATTTCCTCGATATGAAGAAGAACCACGGCGATGAAGAAATGCGCGCGCGAGATCTCTTCTATGCGCTCTGGATTCCTGATCTCTTTATGGAGAAGGTGAAGAACGACGAAGATTGGTCGCTCTTTTGCCCGCATAGATGTCCCGGTTTAGCGGATTGCTACGGCGCGGAATTTAAGACGCTTTACGAGAAATATACCAGCGAAGGCAAAGCCAATAAAGTCATTAAAGCGCGTGCATTGTGGTTTAAAATCTTGGACAGCCAGATGGAAACTGGTACACCTTATCTCCTTTATAAAGACGCCGTCAATCGGAAAAGTAATCAACAGAATCTCGGGGTTATTAAATCCTCAAATTTATGCTGTGAAATTCTGCAATATAGCGACCACGAACAAACCGCTGTCTGTAATTTGGCCAGTCTCAATTTAACCAAATTCGTTTCGCCCGCGCCGGATAAAACGTTTGATTATGAAAAGCTGCACGCCGTAGTAAAAATCGTCGCGTTTAATTTAAACAAGGTCATTGATGTGAATTTTTATCCCACGGAAAAAACACGGCTCAGTAATTTACTGCATCGTCCCATCGGCATTGGCGTCCAAGGATTAGCGGATGTGTTTGCTTTAATGGATCTCGCCTTTACGAGCCAAGAAGCGCGAGAGATTAATAAACTTATTTTTGAAACGATTTATCACGCCTCTTTAGAAAGTTCGATGGAAATCGCCCGAGACCGGCACACTGATATGCTCTATCTGGCCCAACAACAGCAACAGATTTTCGCCAAGGTCGATGTGCCGAATTTGAATCTGTTTAGCAAATTGGATACTGCCAGCCGCGATTATACCCAAGAGGCCATTGCCGATCCTTTAGTGCAACATCTGCTGCCGATTCCCGCCGAATTTTTCAATCTAGCAGGGACGCAAATGGGCGCGTATAGTTCTTTCGTCGGCAGCCCAGCGGCAAAAGGCCTCTTGCAGTTTGATCTGTGGCATCAAGAGCAAGCGGAGCAGTCTAATAAAGAGCAAGCGGAGCAGTCTAATAAAGATGCAAAAAATGAGTATCAGCACAACCCCGTTAATAGTGTCAGATACGATTGGCCGGCGCTGAAAGAGCAAATTAAAATCTATGGCTTACGCAATTCATTACTCGTGGCCCCCATGCCCACTGCGTCGACGTCACAAATTCTCGGCAACAATGAATGTTTTGAACCCTTCACGAGCAATTTATATTCGCGTAGAACGAATGCCGGCGAATTTGTCATACCCAATAAATATTTAATGGCCGAACTCTTGGAACTCGGTCTCTGGAATGAAAGCTTAAAGGATAATATTATTTTGAATAAAGGCAGCATCCAGCAACTACAAGGTATTCCCATACACCTCAAAGAAAAATATAAAACCGTCTGGGAAATGCCGATGAAACATTTAATCGATATGGCGGCAGATCGGGGTCCTTATATTTGTCAATCACAAAGCCTGAATCTGTGGATTGAAGATCCGGACTATAAAACTTTGACTTCAATGCACTTTTATTCTTGGCAAGCGGGTTTGAAAACGGGCATTTATTATTTACGCCGCAAAGCGAAACATCAAGCGCAACAATTTACGATTACGCCGCCGCAACAACAAACAGGGCAACAGAAAATAGAAAATAAAATAGTAGCAGCAGTAGCAGCAGTAGCAGACGATATAGGCTGCGAGATGTGCTCCTCTTAGTAGGGGGCTAGCCGCCCCCTAGAACCCCCGCTTATGGGGCTTCGCCCCGCCGACCTTTTGGGGCTCTGCCCCACGCCCCGTCTTTACAATTATTATAAAAAAAAAGATATATAAATGTTTTTTTTATAACCGTGCGGGGGTGTGGGGGTGCCACCCCCATTAATTAACCGTGCGGGGGTGTGGGGGTGGCACCCCCATCGGGGGCTCAGGGGGCAGCGCCCCCACAGTAGTTCGCATACAAGCACCTGAACACTATCTTCACATCTTCATCTATAGCAATATCATATTTAAATTCCAAATAGATAAACGAGCGCAAGCAAATCATCACATCGGCGATCGCATTGTGCGTGCCCGTCGGTTCAGTATGAAACAAATGTTTATGCAGTTCATTCAAGCGCGGCCATTTGTACGGTTGTCCCAGATCGACATATTTCTTTATAGGGTTCGGTATTTTGCACAGGTCTATATTCTCCAGCATGGTACAGTATTCGGGTTTCGGTAAATGGTCGACTCTCAGAAAACAATTCGGCAACTGCTGGCGGCTTAATTCGGCCAAAATCATTTTCTTATCAAAGGCGATATTATGCGCTATAATAATATCGGCCTCTTTAATCGCTTCGGCAAACTCTAGTAAAGCGACGCGAATATGAATTCCTTCTCGGTCGCTTCGCTCTCTTGTGATTTGATGTATAGCTACAGACTCAGGCGAAATAGAAACCGTCCCCGCCAGTTTAATAATCCGGTCAGAGTATTCTAATATCTCCTTTTGCTCTGTATCAAAGAGAATAAAACTCAATTGAATAATATAAGGCCATTTAGCTGAATTGATCATCGGTGCATTCATATTTTCGGGTAAGCCAGTCGTTTCGGTGTCAAATGCGAGTACTTTCATTCTCGTTCAAGGTGTTAATGTACTGGAATATAAGTATTATAAATACTTTTCAATTTTTTGCCTTAAATATTTTTTACCGAAAATGCGATGAAAAATAGTCTTCTTATTATATAATATGGGTGTTGCCAACTCTAAACGAAAATATAAAGAAAATGGACCCGAAGGTGCTCCGCCGCCAGCAGGGGCTGAAGGGGCGCCAGCAGGTGCTGAAGGGGCGCCAGCAGGTGCTGAAGAAGGATCGTCAGCCGAAGAAACCTCGATTGAGAAAATTAAACGCACAAATATGAAAACTTGGAAACCTTATATAGGCGATATTTTTGATTTAAAAGATATTAAAGAAAGAGTTAAAACAATTGGCTTGAATTTGCAAACTTCTAGTCCGAATTTTAAAGGAAAAGAAGCTGAAGTACTAGTAAGCCCTGATGATGCAGCATTTGTTAATAAAAAAATAACTACAAGCGAAAAAGATATTAATAATTTCGCGAAAGGTTCTGGCGGTTATGAAAAAGATTTAATTGAATATGTGGATAAAGAATTGTTAATGAAACCGGCATTAAAAGCGATTACGGATAAAACGACCGAAGATGGTACGAGTGGCATTAGCGGTACGCCAACAAAGAAATTGAAGAAAGATACTGCCTCGGCTGCAATGGAAGATGTTTTTCTCTCGGTGGTTGCAGCCGCCAAAGCCGCCAAAAAACATCACGAATTAATGATTGTATTGAATTATATAAAAGATTCAGATACTTTTAAAAA
>CAILDT010000461.1 GCA_903833025.1 uncultured Bacteroidota bacterium
AACAAGCAGAAAGCGGTGTTTGGACTAACACAATTACAAAAACCGAATACGCAGAAGTAAGTGATACAGAGGAACATCGTAGAGATGTCCTAGTTAATCAATGGGCTAATCTTATAAGAACCCGTCGAGCGAAAATGAGTGATGTTCCTCAACACATAGTACTAGATGTTAGGTCAAGAGTATGATGGAAGGTAAACTTACTCTTATTACCCCACCTGATGTTTTTGAAAATGAATCTTACAGTATAATGTTTATTCATTTGAGTGATGACGATCAAGAAAAAGTCAGTCAGTGGTTCGCTAATTCAAATATAAAAGAAAATGTTAACATATATTTCTACTCAGGAGAAAGTGATCTATCATGGTTTTTTCATGCCCTGGCTAGATCCGAGTATAAGTACATAGACCTAGACGGATTGAACAATGTTACTTCTATTTTGAGTGGTTATATATTAGGTAAGAAAAATACCTATTACAAAATTAGTGATGAAAATACTTCTGCTATTTGTCATTACATAAACCAGAATAGAATAGTTGATATAGAAAAATTTTTACAAAGAACATTTAATGACCAAAATCAATGATACACATGTCTGTGACTTTTGTGGTAAGAGCAAAGAAGATGTGGAAAAACTTATTGTAGGAGAAAACGCAGCCGTTTGTAATGACTGTGTGAATCTTTGTGTTGACATATTAAAAGACGAAAAAATAAAAAACTTTCCTAAAGAAGCAAAGTTACTAAATCCTGTTAAAATAAAAGAGTATTTAGACCTATATGTTATAGGACAAGACAATGCTAAAATCGCACTAAGCGTAGCAGTTAGCCAACACTTCAAACGTATCAACAATCCTAGTGATGAAATAGAAATTGAAAAGACTAATGTGCTTATGTTAGGTCCCACGGGTTGTGGTAAGACTATGATGGCACGAAAAATCGCCGACTACTTAGATCTCCCATTTGCTATTTGTGATGCTACTGGCATTACTGAAGCGGGATATGTAGGTGATGATGTAGAAAGTATCCTTACACGTTTGATCAATGAGGCAGATGGAGATCTTGAAAAAGCCAGCAGAGGTATTGTTTACATCGACGAAATTGATAAGATCGCCCGCAAAGGTGAAAGTGCCAGTATCACTAGAGATGTTAGTGGTGAAGGTGTACAACAGGCCTTATTGAAGATGATCGAAGGTAGCATCATGCGTATCCCTTCATCTAGCAAACGTAAACATCCTGGTAGTGAAATGCAGGAAATCGATACCCGTGGTATCTTGTTTATATGTGGGGGAGCATTTGTTGGTATTGACAAAATCATCCAACATCGTACAGAAGCAAAGTCAGTTGGGTTCCATGCTAATGTAGCCAATGATACAGACACAAATAAAGTATATCAGGATCTCACTACTAAAGATCTAATTAAGTTTGGTTTAATACCTGAGTTTGTTGGTCGATTCGGACTATGCATCAATGTTGAAGAACTAACTGTTGAACAATTAGTTAAAGTTCTAAAAGAACCAAAAAATAGTTTAATCAAACAATATCAATACCTGTTTGATCTCGATGGTATCGAACTTAACTTTGATAGTGAAGCATTAAATGAAGTAGCAGAAAAAGCCAAAGAACTTAAAACTAATGCTCGTGGGTTAAAAAACATCATAGAAAAAGCACTACTACCTTATCAATTTGATGCTGTTGATCTTGTAGAACGCGGTTTAAAATCAATACGGATAAGTAAAGATACTATATGCGGTAAACCGGCCGTGATGATTTTTGATAAAAAGAAAAATGAGCAAAAACAATAAAGTATTTGGAAATAAGGTCATAGTTGGAGATCTTCCAATAGCAGTAGCACTCCGTAAATTCAAACAAAAAGTAGAAGATTCTGGACTTCTCGAAGATGTCAAAGCCAAAATGTTTTACGAGAAACCTACTACAACACGTAAACGTGCCAAAGGTGCTGCCAAAGCCCGTTGGAAAAAGAAACTCCTAGAGCAACAATTACCTAAAAAAATGTATTGACAGTTTGATCTTTGTGTGTTATAATATGTATTAGTACAACAAGGATTATCAAGATGACTGCTACTATAGTTGCTAATTATAATAAATCTAATGTAGATTGGAATAAATTTTTCTCTGCTGTTGCCACAGTAGGTGATACTATGAATGGACAAAAAGACCGTTTTGATAAAAGCGATCTTATTGAGAAAGCACTTGCTCATTATAGTAACGGAGCAATTGAATATACCAATTTAGATGGAGTCGATCATATCCTTACTAATTTAAATAATACTACACAGGAATTTAAATTTGTCAGTAGC
>CAILDT010000462.1 GCA_903833025.1 uncultured Bacteroidota bacterium
ACACAACAGTTCAGAAAACAAACACAGTTGTAAAACAACCTATCACAAAAAGAAAAAGATGTTATTGATGCTTGGAAAACATATAATGACCATCTTCAAAATTCCAATCGGCAGGATAATTCAGATGCCTATATTAAAATGTGGAATGAAAAAGCAGAAGAACTATTTATTGAACTAATGTATAAAATGTCAATTGCTCAAAATTACAATTTTGATAAAGTAACAATAAAAAGGAGTTCATATTCTCCAATCGCGCACGGCAATCGGGAAGAAGAAGAAGAAGCTATTCGCAAAGGAATGGTTAATTTACTTACAGGTAAGTCTTCCTTACCAGTAGTAATAAAAGACTTTACACCTCCTGAAACAAACAGCGAAGACACTAAAAAATAAATTTCAATTAACACTAAAATAAATATAATGAAAAACTTACTTTTAATCTCAATTTTTATTTCCATTACTATAAACTCTTTTTCACAGCCTTTTAAGAATGAGCAGGAATTTAAAGATTATCTAATTGCTAATATAAGGACGATTGACCCAATAGAAGGAATTTGGGCGGGGAAGGCACTTAATTCTAGTAAAATAATCTTGCAAGACGGAACTATTATGAATATGGGTGGTGGAGGGAACTATGATATTCGCATAGCTATTATTAAAGTAAATGATAAATATATAGCTTATCATAGCTCCTCATATTCTATTTCCCAGCCTCTTGGCTGTTTTAATTATATATTTGATAAAACAGCCACAACTGGAAAATATTTATTTGACTTTACTTGTGCAGGTGATGTTTTTAAAGGACAAGCATATATGAACGATAATAATTCACTTTACTTCGCATATAAAAATCAAGATTATAAAAGCATTACAGAAGGGACAGTTAATTTAACAAAACTTTCTTTAAATGAAGATGACATAAAAAATGCGTTGACTAAAAACCCTCCCACTCCAAATAAAGTTGGCGGTACTGCTTTTGCGATTGGCGACAGATATATTGTTACGGCTTGCCACGTTGTTAAAGGATACAATAATTATAAGGTTAGGGGTATCGGTGGCGACTTTAATAGAAGTTATAACTGCATACTTAATTCAATTGACAGTATTAATGATATGGCAGTATTATATATTTCAGATATAAATTTTCAAGGAATAACTAATATACCATACACAACAAAAACCAGTGGTTGTAAGGTAGGGGAAAAAGCATTTTGTCTTGGATACCCTTTAACAAGAACAATGGGAGAAGAAATAAAACTTACTGACGGGCTTATAAGTTCTAAATCAGGTTTTTTAGGAGACACTTTGGAATATCAGATTTCTGTTCCAGTTCAACCAGGTAATAGTGGAGGACCACTATTTGACAACAATGGAAATTTAGTAGGAATTATTATCGCTAAACATACAGAAGCTGAAAACGCTTCTTATGCACTTAAAATTTCTTGTTTAAAAAAACTAATTAAAAAAAGACCAACAATAAGTACAATGCCTGTTACTTCGCAGTTAATTAATAAAGACCTTCCAGCAAAAGTTAGTTTAATACAGAACTATGTTTACATACTTGAAGCAGAAAAATAAACAACGCAACAATGAATAAAGAAGGCACTAACGCATAACATAAGATTTATGAAATAAAAAAAAGGGGGGGGGCGACCTGCCAGTATGAAGTTTCAAGCATTTAATAACCCCACTCGCGCAAATGTCTTTTCCACTCGTGCGTATTATTTGGTAGCGTTCCACTACCTTGCAAACACAACACATTGCTTACTAATGCTTTTTAATACTTTCGCCTTGCACGTATAGCTTTCTTTGTCCCCTTTTCGACCTCCTCGATTGTTCATTTTTACTTCTCAAGAAATAATCAGTGCCGTTGTGTTTCATCTGAATTTTCAGATAAAAACTTTCGAAACGTTCCTTAAGCAATAACCCTCCTCTATAGGTAACACTGTTTTTGTCAACTTGCTGCCCGATTAATGAATTACTGATTATCACGAGCCCCGAATTCAGCATTACTAGCTTTTTCATTTGTTTAAGTTTTTTAATTGTTTATCTAATTTTATATATCGTTTTAATAACTTATAAATCCTTTATTTACTCTATTATACGCCATCTACAAGGAGTAGTTTCAAAAATCAGCATCTATATTTATAAACAGTTTATTAACAGTTGGCTGGTTAATACACGTGCCAAACTCTTTTAAGCAGGCATATCTTATCACATATAGTTGTATTACACTTTACTTTACAACACTCCTCTATATGCAAATTTTTAGTACCTTTGCTCGGATAATTTAAAGTAGAAACATACTGCATTTAGGAATGAGCGAACCGATAATAAAAGTAGAACATTTAAGTAAAAAATATATTCTAAAACATCAGAATGCTGAACTTTACAGCACCCTTCGCGATGTAGTTTCCAATAAAGTAAAAACAATTGTAAATCCAAAATCCAAAATCCAAAATCCAAAATCTGAGGAATTCTGGGCATTGAATGATGTTTCGTTTGAAATAAAAGCTGGCGAAAGAGTTGGAATAATCGGACGAAACGGGGCAGGCAAATCTACTTTACTTAAAATTTTGAGTCGTATAGTTACACCAACCAAAGGTAGAATTACAATCGATGGTCGGGCAGCTAGTTTACTTGAAGTAGGAACTGGATTTCATGCTGAGTTGAGTGGTCGTGAAAATATTTTTCTGAATGGTTCCATTCTTGGTATGTCGAAAAAAGAAATTCAAAGCAAATTTGATGAGATAGTAGCCTTTTCGGAAGTAGAACAGTTTTTGGATACGCCTGTGAAACGCTATTCATCTGGGATGTACGTTAAGCTTGCATTTTCAGTTGCAGCTCATCTGGAACCCGAAATATTAATTGTTGACGAGGTGCTTGCTGTTGGTGATGCTGAATTTCAGAAAAAATGCCTCGGCAAAATGAAAGATGTTTCTGGCGATGGTCGTACAGTTATTTTTGTAAGTCATAATATGGCTGCCGTTAATCAGCTTTGCAACAAAGTAGTTATTCTTCAGAAAGGACAACTGTTCGATATTGGTGCAACAGATAAAATGATAAACTCTTATCTCCAAACCGGTAAAAGAAATACTGGGGAAACCAAAGATGATTCTTTGCCTGCTCTAAATGCAAAACTAAAAATAAGGAGCGCAAGAGTTACTAATGCGGAGGATGAAACCGTTTCTGAATTGAATAATCAAAACACAGGTTTTGTAGAAATAGGATTTGAAATATTAAAGGAAGGAAGAGGGTATGACGTTTCTATTCAATTGAACCATGCGCAATATGGCACTATTTTTACAACTTGTCTGAAAGATGTAGATTCAGGAAAAAGCGATGGTACCATCTGGAAACAAGGAATCTATAAATACAAAATTGAACTCCCAATGAACATTTTACGCGAAGGTGATTATTCTATTGTTGTTTCGAGTGCTATCCCGAAAGTGGAAATTTTGGATATATTCAAATTAGAAACAACTTTTTTTATTTTCGATTCGATTAGTCCGGTTGCAAAAACTACAGAGGGAAGAGCTGGTTCTATTCTGCCGGTTATCGAATGGAAAAAAGTTTGATATTAATTTTAAAATAGTTTTACCGAAATAAGAACTTTAGCTGATATTTTTGAAATACCATAAAACAGCAAATGAATTTAACTGCGAAAAATAAAAATAATACCCCAAAAGCATTAAAGCAATTGCCCGTTTCTCTAATTAAGAATTTTTTGGAAGGATTAGGATACAAGGTTTCCAGAAAAGAGAAAACTCCAGAAATAATTTCCAATGTATTCAATACTTCCTTTGATAAGACTGCATTGCTTTCCTATATCAAACAAGTGTTTTTAAGTGAAGAATCTCAAAATGACCGAAAACATACTAACAGATATACTACTTATATAATAGCCCAAACCCTTAGTAATTTAGAATACAATGTTGATGTTATCGACTGTGGGGATGATTTTATTGGTGATTCCAGTAAATATACTTTAGTAATCGGATTAGGAAAAGTTCTGGATTATGTGCTGCAAATGCGTCAACCAAATTCCAAAACAAAAGTAATTTGGTTCGGAACTGGTTGCAATCCAATTTTTTCAAATGAAATCACACTTCGTAGAATAGGGGATTTTTATAAACGTACTAATAAATTGATTCTTAATTCTTCAAGATATATTAAAGAAGACTGGCCACTTCAGCATGAATTTGCAGATTGGATAATCTTGCACGGAGCTGATTTCGCAAAATCAACTTATAGAAAAGAAAATATCACAA
>CAILDT010000463.1 GCA_903833025.1 uncultured Bacteroidota bacterium
GCTTATTTATTTTCTACTTGTGTTGGCGTATCAAAATTTGGCACTTACACAGGTAACGGTGGCACACAAGCTATTGCGTGTGGATTTACTGGTGGAGCTAGATTTGTATTAATTAAGCGTATAGATGCTACAGGTGATTGGTATGTTTACGATACTGCTAGAGGAATGACGCTTCTTACAGACCCATATTTACTGTTAAATTCTACCGCAGCGCAATCAGCTACTTTAGGCTCTGTAACAACAACAACTGGTGGATTTACTGTTGATGCCACAATTCTTGCTGCAATTAATACAAGCGGTGCAAGCTACATTTTCCTTGCCATAGCATGATAGATAAATTTAAAACCGCCTACAAATGGCACAAAAGCAATTCAACTAAAAGAAAAGTTGAGTTTTTGTTTACATTTGAAGAATGGAAAAATTGGTGGATTGAAACAGGTAAATGGGAATTGCGTGGTGTTGGTAAAGATAAATACTGTATGTGTAGAAAAGACGATAAAGGTGCTTATGTTTTAGGCAATGTTTATTGTGCTACAAATAGTAAAAATTTTAGCGATGCCAATAAAGGAAAGCCAAAGAGTGCCGAAACAAGATTAAAAATGTCACAATCTATGACAGGAAAAGCACATCCTTGGTCTTTAGGTAAAAATAATGTAATGCACACATTAGAAGCAAAAGCTAAACTAAGCGAAGCAACAAGTGGTTCAAAGCATTACAGAGCAAAAGCTGTTCAAACCCCCTTTGGGATGTTTTTAAGCGGTATTGAAGCATCCAAAGCATTAAATATACCGAAACCTACTGTCTATTGGAAATGTAAATACCAAAAAGACGGATGGTCATTTTTAGCTATTGCATAGGACAAATTATGTTAGTTCGAGTTCGTGATACTGGTGAGGTAATGTACCTTCCACAATGGGAACAAACCTTCCCTGATACTTCTTTTCCTAATCCTATCCCTGTAGAAACTCTAAATGAGTTTGGTGCAGATGTGGTGTTAGATGGCCCATATCCGTCTTGCGGAACATACCAATATGTCATATCTGGCCCAGTAATTGAGCAAGATGGCGCATGGTATACCTCGTTTACTGTAGTTGATATGGATGCAGAGCAGATTGCTGCTAAGAACGCAGAAATTACTGCATCAAATAAGACTAAAGCTGCTAATGCTTTAGCTGCTACAGATTGGACAGAAGTGCCTAGCGTTACTAATACTCAAAATACTCCACACTTAACTAATGCTGCTGATTTTGTTACTTATCGTAATGCTTTAAGAGTTATTGCCGTAAATCCTACATTTGATGCCGTATTCCCAACAAAACCCGCAGAACAATGGAGTAATGTATGACAATCAATCGCAATCTATCTATCCTTGCCGAAGGCGCTAGTTCTTCTGGTGTGCTTGGAACTGCCAATGGTGGTACTAACTCTACAGCAACTCCTACGGCTGGGGGTGTAATTTATGGTACTGGAACAGCTTTAGCACCAACTGCCGCTGGAACATCAGGTCAGGTATTAACTTCTGCTGGTACAGGAACTCCTACATGGACTACCCCAAGTAGCGGTGCTATGACTTTAATTAGTACAGTTACCGCAAATAACACGTCTCAATATATAACATTTACCAATATTTCTGGTTATTCTAATTATTTATTAATATTTAATAACATCAGAATAACCTCGGGGGGATCAAATCCATACTTATATTTTGGAACAGGTTCAACACCAACATGGCAAACCAGTGGGTATTCTTGGGTTTTAAATGTAAGTTATAGCGGAACGCAAGCTTTAAATCAATCTTCAGCAGGCTCTGGAATAATATTAGGGTTTAATGGTTTAGTTGCTTCTACAACAAGAGGTATGGTTGGACAAGTATTAATTGGAAACTTAAATAGTGCATATTCAAAAACAGCTATAGCATCAGTATCTTTTTATAATAATGGAAATTCTTGGACTAACCTTTCTTCAACTGGTGAATGGCTTGATTCTACTGTTGCAACTGCCATAAGGATTGATTTTTCTACTACTTTAATTTCTGGTACAGCATCTCTTTACGGCATTTCATCTTAATAGGTCAATCATGGCAGACTTAAACTCAGAAATCATTGCTTATTTA
>CAILDT010000464.1 GCA_903833025.1 uncultured Bacteroidota bacterium
AATTCTAAATCTGAAATTCCAGTGTTAGGTTTATCGGTTAGTGCGAAAACATATCGTTATAATGACAAAGCTGATGAAAAAGATAATAAAAATAATAACTATGGCTTTTCTTGCTTTAATAGCAAATGTAACCTTTTCACAAAATCTTGTTATTAACCCTTCATTTGAAATTTTTTCCACTTGCCCTACAAGTATAAATAGCGGCACCCCAGACCAAGTTGCAAAGGCAATAGGATGGTATTCTTCATTCGGAACACCAGATTATTATAATTCTTGTGCAACTTTGACTTCGCAAGTAAATGTTCCTAATAATTATTTTGGTTATCAACATGCGGCGACAGGAAATGCTTATTGTGGATTTCATTGTTACGGAGGGAACGGAAGGGAAATAATAAGTTCTCAATTATCCTCACAACTTACAATAGGACAAAAATATTTTGTTTCTTTTAAAGTAGTAGATATATACTATGGAATTGTAACTGATAAAATGGGAGTAAAGTTTTCAACTATTCATTATACTACTACATCTCCACCACCAATAAATAATACTTCTCAAGTGTATTCATCAGTTGTTATTACTGATACTTTGAATTGGGTAAAAGTGAAAGGTTCTTTTATTGCTGATTCTTCTTATGAATATATAAATATCGGGAATTTCTTTGATGATACGCATACTGATACTTTACATTTGAGTAATAACGGTAATAATTATTGTTATGTCGATGATATTTGTGTAAGTATAGATTCAAATTCGTGTTACTCTTCAGAATCTATTCAAGTGCTATCATTTTCTGAATTAAATATTTATCCGAACCCTGCAAACGATTTAATAGTAATAGAACACGATAATGAACCTTCAGACGAAGGAAAAGTTTATAATGTGATGTGGCAAAGAGTAGCGGAATTCAAAATGAACGGAAGTGATAAAATAATAATTGATTGCTCACAATGGAGTGATGGTATTTATTTCATTCAAACAAAAAAACAATTTCAAAAAATAATAATTCAACATAATCATTAATACTTAAATCAAATGAAAAAATTACTGTTTATGTTCTTATTGTTTTCTTTAGCAGTAGTAAATGCACAAAACTTTGTTCCTAATCCTTCGTTTGAAGATACGGTGCATTGCCCAAGCGGAAGTAATATTGCAGATGCTACTGGATGGACTAATGCTGGATATAGCCCTGATTATTATAATGCCTGTGCCAATACCTCGTTTCCATTATGTGGTGTTCCTAATAGCAGTTATGCGGGTTATCAATATGCATATGATGGAAACGCCTATGCCGGGTTTGTTACTTGTGCAGGAACAACAACTATTTCTCAAAGAGAATATATTGAGATACAACTTCTCCAACAATTGACTATTGGAACAAAATATTATGTTTCAGGATACATTTCAAGGGCAGATTCGTTTCCCTGTTCTGCAAATAAATTTGGTTTTAAATTCTCAAGCATTCAATACTCTACCTTGACACCCGAGTTACCAGATAATTTTGCTCACGTACACTCTGATTTAATTATCTCGGATAGATTTAGTTGGACAAGAATTGCAGGTTCGTTTGTTGCTGATTCTGCTTATCCGAATTTAATTATCGGAAATTTTTATGATAATACACACACCGATACTTCAAACTGTTCAAATTTTCTTGCATATTATTTTGTTGATGCAATATGTGTTTCTACTGATTCTTTATATTGTTTAACAGCTATGAACATAAAGGAAGAAAATCGAACAAACTTTTCCATATACCCCAATCCAGCAAATGATATTATAAATATTGATTGCTCTTCAATAAATAAGGATTATGAAATAACAATGTATGATATGTTTGGAAGGAAAGTACTTGTAAAACAAAAGATTCCGAGACAAACAAAAATTGATGTTTCAACTATTCCAAATGGTATTTACTTAATGGCAATAGACAATAAATATTTTAATAAAATAATAATCAATCATTAATAAATAAATAAAATGAAAAAAATAACAATAGTGATTACAGGTATATTATTAATATGCCTTTCTCAAAAAATTTATTCTCAATCAACAATTTTTGGTGCTGGTGCATTAGGTCATAATAATGGTGCAGGTACAATCGCAACACATTATTGTACCTGCTCTAATTTTATTCTTTATTCTTACTTTTACTTTTTTTATTACTACTTCTGAAAGTACTGCATTATTAATGCTTACAAAGAAGAGACAAAAAAAGAAGACTTACCTCTGTACTTTTTGCTAATGCAGAAACAGGAGGCAAAACTTAGTGTTACTTTTCTTTACTTTTAAAATAAATGCTATGAAAAAATTACTACCCTTTCTTTTATTTTTTATTACACAGTTTTCGTATGGACAAATAAACCTTGTTCCTAATCCGAGTTTTGAGGTGTATGATACTTGCCCGGCTTTTATAGGTGAAGTAAACAGGGTTCAAAGTTGGTTTGAAGTAAGCCAAACACCCGATTACTTTAATTCCTGTACTTCCAATTGGACTGCTTCTGTACCACTTAATGGCTTGGGATACCAACACGCTCATACTGGTAATGCTTATTGCGGAATGGCTTGTTATGCACCTGGTAGTGGCAATCTTGGCAGAGAATATATAGGCACCCAATTGATAGCACCTTTAATAGTAGGGCAGAAATATTTTATTTCTTTTTTTTTAAGTTTATCTGGTGGCGCGGGATGGACATTGGGAAGTAATAAATATGGTTGTAAATTTTCTATAACTCCATTTGTCTACAATAGTGTATTACCAGATAATACCTCATTCTTTTATTCCGATACAATTATAACAGATACTACGAATTGGGTATTGATAAATGGAAATTTTATTGCAGATTCAGCTTATAATTATTTGGCATTAGGTAACTTTTTTGACAATGCACATACCGATACAATGGGACTTGTACACAATAGCTTGTATTCCTATAATTATATTGATGATGTGTGCTTAAGCAGAGATTCCCTTTACGCAGAAACCTGGACAGGTGTAAATGAAAAGAAAAATGATAATCCTATTTTAAATGTATATCCAAACCCCTTTGTTGATTATATATCTATTGATTTTAATACGCTAACTGAACCGTACAATATTGAAATTGATAATATGCTCGGTGAACGAGTCTTTTCAAAACAAAAAATTATTAACCCCAATGAACACATAGCTATTGCTGATATTAAAAGCAATATTTTGTTCGTTAAAATTATATATCAAAATAAACAATTTAATTATAAACTTATAAAACTTTAAAACAATGAAAAAAATATACTTTTTTAGCATCTGCACAATCACAGTATTGTGCTTTGCATCGGTGAAATCATTTTCACAATCAACAATTCCAGGTAATTTACAAAGTTTAGCAACCCAGTATTTAGGCTGGGATGCTGCAGTAACGCCCTGGTCCTTAAATATTGAACATAATGGAAGTGCTATTCAAAACTCGATTGATTTTAGAACTGGAAGTGCGCCAACATTAAATATGAAAATCTGGAATACAGATGCTGGACTTCACGGAGTTATCCAGATGTATCAAACCAGTGGAAATGTAAATGACGAATTACTGCGTATTGCAGGACCAATACATTATAATGGTGTACTTGTTACAGGGTTTCCTGTTGACCCATATAATACAATTCTATATGGTTATACACCTCCGTATGGCAATCCTGCTGCAATAGGTACAGATGGTTTTAGGATGAAGTATGCAGAAAATTTTAAAGGGGCAGTAGATAATGATTCGTGGGTGTTTGAAAAAACAGACGGAAATCAACCTATCCCCGATGGCTGCATTTCATTTACTAATACGGGCAATACAGGCGTTGAGTTGCTGTCAATGAAAATAGAAGGAAAT
>CAILDT010000465.1 GCA_903833025.1 uncultured Bacteroidota bacterium
CAGAGCATCCCGATTAAGACGGGAGGGGCAACGGTTCTTTTTTTAATATGATTTTTATCTTTGGGAGTTTAGCTCAGCTGGTTCAGAGCATCCCGATTAAGACGGGAGGGGCAACGGTTCTTTTTTTAATATGATTTTTATCTTTGGGAGTTTAGCTCAGCTGGTTCAGAGCACCTGCCTTACAAGCAGGGGGTCACTGGTTCGAACCCAGTAACTCCCACAAAACCTGTAACGTATTTTCGTTGCAGGTTTTTTTATGCACAAAATTTACATTTTACATTCCGATACCGCAAACAAATATTATATAGGTTCAACATCTGACATAATTTCAGAACGAATCCGAAAACACAATTCTAACCATAAAGGATTTACTGGCAAGTGGAACGACTGGCAACTTAAATACTCTGAAGATTATCCAACAATTCAACTAGCAAGGAAACGCGAATTGGAAATCAAAAATTGGAAAAGTAAAATTAGAATTGAAAAATTAATAAATGTAGCCGGTTCAGAACATCCCGCTTAAGGCGGGAGGGTCACTGGTTCGAACCCAGTAACTCCCACCAAACAAAAAGCCCTTCAAAAAATTGAAGGGCTTTTGTTTTGATACCTATCTAATGAAATAACTACTACTTTCCGTGGCAGTTTTTATATTTCTTGCCGCTTCCGCAAGGGCAAGGTTCATTTCTTCCTACCTTTTGTTCCACTCTCACAGGCTGTGCTTTAGGTCTCTGTGGTTCTTCTTCGCCGCTTCCAATTTCCTGTCTGTTCATCTGCGTTTGCGGTTCACGTTTCGGTGCTTGCACTCTTGCTTCTTGTATTGGTTGCTGATTTTCGTTAGGCAAATTAGCACGCATCAAAAACGAAACAATTTCTTTATTTACTTCGCTTACCATTTTCTTAAACAATCCAAACGATTCGAATTTATAAATCAACAACGGGTCTTTCTGCTCGTAAGTTGCATTCTGTACCGATTGTTTCAACTCATCCATTTCACGAAGATGTTCTTTCCAAGCATCATCAATCATTAAAAGAGTAGTTTGTTTTTCCAAACCTAATACCATTTCACGTCCTTTCGATTCAAAAGCACGTTTCAAATTCACTATTATTTGTAATGATTTTATTCCGTCAGTCATAGGAGTTACAATATCCTTGTATTGTTGCGACTGATTTTCATAAACATCTTTTATAATCGGAAACGACTTTGTAGCTATCAAATCATTTTTATGGTTATAATGTGTTTCCGCCTGATGATATAATCTCTCAACAACTTCCTGCGCATTCAAACTTGTAAAATCCTCATCTCCCACAGGCGATTCAATAGATAACACCCGAAGCACTTCCATATTAAATCCTTCAAAGTCTTTTGTATCGTGATATTCATTCACAATTGTTTCGCAGGTATCATAAATAGAATTTGCAATATCAATTGCCAATCGCTCACCAAACAAAGCGTGTCTCCGTTTTTTATAAATCACTTCACGCTGACTGTTCATCACGTCGTCATACTCAATCAAACGTTTACGAGTACCAAAGTTATTTTCCTCCACTTTCTTCTGAGCACGTTCAATTGATTTTGTAATCATCGAATGTTGAATTACTTCTCCATCCTGAACTCCCATTCTATCCATCAACTTAGCAATCCGTTCAGAACCAAACATCCGCATCAAATCATCTTCCAACGAAGCAAAAAATTGTGATGAACCTGGGTCGCCCTGTCTTCCTGCTCTTCCTCTCAACTGTCTATCCACCCTTCTCGATTCGTGTCTTTCAGTACCAATAATCGCCAACCCTCCTGCTTCTTTCACTCCTGCTCCAAGTTTAATATCCGTACCCCTACCTGCCATATTCGTAGCAATAGTAACTGTTCCTGCCTGTCCTGCTTCCTGCACTATTTCTGCTTCTCGCTGATGTTGTTTTGCATTTAACACGTTGTGTTTTATCTGGCGCAACTTCAACATACGGCTCAATAATTCCGAAATCTCTACTGATGTAGTTCCCACCAACACAGGTCTTCCCGCTGCCACACATTTTCCTACTTCTTCTATTACCGCATTATATTTTTCACGTTTTGTTTTATAAACCAAATCTTCCGAATCAATACGTTGTATTGGTCTGTTGGTAGGTATCACCACCACATCCAATTTATAAATACCCCAAAACTCACCTGCTTCTGTCTCCGCAGTTCCAGTCATACCTGCCAATTTGCTATACATCCGGAAATAGTTTTGAAGCGTAACCGTTGCATACGTCTGTGTTGCATCTTCCACCTTCACATTTTCTTTCGCTTCAATTGCCTGGTGCAAACCATCTGAATATCTTCTGCCTTCCATAATACGACCCGTTTGCTCATCCACAATTTTAATTTTACCATCCATTATCACATACTCCACATCTATTTCAAACAATGTATATGCTTTTAATAATTGGTTAATGGTATGTACTCTTTCCGATTTAATAGAATAATCACGAATCAACTCATCTTTTCTCGCCACTTTTTCTTCTGTCGAAAGTGTCGATTTTTCTATCACCGCAATCTCCGCTCCCACATCCGGCAACACAAAAAATTTCGCATCTTCCGAAGAAGTAGAAATCAATTCAATCCCTTTTTCCGAAAGTTCTATAGAGTTATGTTTTTCATCAATCACAAAAAACAATTCAGCATCCACCTTATGCATTTCTCTCGACTGATCCTGCATATAAAAGTTCTCCGTCTTCTGCAAAATAACCCTAACACCTGGCTCACTAAGGAATTTAATTAACGCCTTATTTTTTGGTAAACCTCTGTAAGCACGAAGCAAAGCCATTCCACCTTCTCCTTCTTTCTCACCCGTTTTACCTTCCCCAATTAATCTTTTAGCATCCGTCAAAGCAATATTTACATACGCTTTTTGAGCATTAACCAATTTTTCAATTCTCGGTTTCAGCGGCGCAAACTCTTGATTATCGCCCTTTGGCGTAGGTCCCGAAATAATCAAAGGTGTTCTTGCATCATCTATCAACACGCTATCCACCTCATCCACAATAGCGTAATTATGTTTCCGCTGAACCAAATCTTCCGGACTCCTCGCCATATTATCACGCAAATAATCAAACCCAAATTCATTATTCGTCCCAAACGTAATATCCGACAAATAAGCCCTTCTCCGCTCCTCCGAATTCGGGTCAGTATCATCAATACAATCCACCATCAACCCGTGAAACTCAAATAAAGGTCCATTCCATTGAGAATCTCGTCGAGCCAAATAATTATTTACCGTCACCACGTGCACACCAAGCCCAGTAAGCGCATTCAGATAAACAGGCAACGTACCCACCAACGTTTTCCCCTCACCAGTCCCCATCTCCGAAATCTTCCCTTGATGCAACACAATACCACCAATCAACTGCACATCATAATGCACCATATCCCACGTAACATCAATCCCCGCGGCATCCCACGTATTACTCCACCTCGCCTTATCACCATTTATTTCAATCGAATTTCGTTCCGCCGCCAAATCTCTGTCCATTTGCGTAGCAGTAACTTCAATAACTTTGTTTTCCTTAAACCGCCTCGCAGTCTCCTTCATCACCGCAAACGCCTCCGGCAAAATCTCCAACAAAACCTCCTTATTATTCTCCACAATTGTTTTTTCAAGCTCATCCACCTGCTCATAAAGTGCCTCCTTCGCCTCCACATCCATTGATATATCAGCATCTATCTTCGCCTTTATCTCATCAATTTGCTTCTGCTCACCAGCCGAATAATCCTTAATTCTCTTTTTGAAATCAATCGTTTTAGCACGAAGCTCATCATTTGATATATTGGCGAGTTTCGGAAATTCAACTAATATTTTGTCCACAAGTGGCTGTATTTCTTTTAAATCTCTATCCGATTTTGTGCCGAATAATTTGGAAACGTTTTTTGTAAAAAAATCTAACATCAGTAATAGTTTTGGTTTAAATTAAAGGATTGCAAAAGTAATAAAATTTCGCCCCGATAGGCAAAACCCATTCCTTTTATAAAAGGTATGACAAATTAGCACCCCAACAACTACCCCCTCTCTTTTGGAGAGGGGATTAAGGGGTGAGGCGTTGGGCGGCAACATCCCACTTCGTCTCAACATTCTTCCCGCCCACACGCGGTATCTTTTTTTCCTTTAATAAATTGCCTGCGGCGCAAAGGCAAAAAAA
>CAILDT010000466.1 GCA_903833025.1 uncultured Bacteroidota bacterium
AATACGATTGAAGAATGGTGCACCGTTATTCAAGAATGTACCAATGAGGCGAAAAAACCATCTTAAATGCTAAAGTGTTGATAATATGTAAATAAATAATTTAATAATTCAATAAAGCAAGTAATAAATATCAATAAATAACTAAAACAAAAAAACCAGAACCTATGAAACTTTCAATCAAAATTAACGCGATTTCACTTCTTTTTTAAAGCGTTTGTAGCTTATGTATTAGCTCACGCAACTGAACTTATGGTTAGTACCGACCAAGGTACTATACTTGCAGATGATTGGACCGATTGGGACGAAAAATTTACAAGATATACTACACCCGACGACCACAATACCGCTTCAATTAGTGATATTAACAGTGCTTACGAAGCGTATGCTCCACAAGCCGAAACAGTGAGAGTGGGTATAAGAGATAATACAGCCATTGTATTAAACGGTACCGACCAAGTTAACCTTGATATTAAACCGGTTAGTAAATCTCGTGCAATAGTGCCTGCAAAAGATTTTGCTCCTTCTATTGGATTAATAAGAAACATTTCACTTCTATTAGAAATATTTGTTTTCGACCCATCATTCCCGTCTAAAAAAGCAAAACCTCCGGGTGCAAAATTTATTGGCTCTATGGTAGCTTTTACCGATGTCGCTGGCACAGCACCAGCATTGGATGCTTATTCAACACGTGTGCCGGAAGGTAAAACCACTATTGAAATCCTTTATTCATTAGATAAAGTAGGCAAAAAAATGTGGGTAATTTGTTGGTATATGAGCCCTACTGGAAAACCAAGCCCTTTAAGTGTACCATTTTCGGTGGTGTTGGCGTAAATAATTATGGTTTATGATTTATAAAGCTCCGCAGAAATGTGGAGCTTTTTTTATACTTATCAATTCTTTAGCTTACCTTCGTGCGAATTAATAAAACCAATAAATGAACGATACCACCCAACCGCCAATAATGGAAGTAACCGAAAGCCCCACAGGGGTGTATATTGGTAGTGAAATAATAGAAGGTTATGCCAAATTGCTTCCAGAGGAAATGGAGATATTATCGAAAAGAAGAGAGGCAATACAACTTGCAACTTTTGAAGCAAACAAAGCAGCAATAGAAAAAGCATATTTACTTTCAGAAGGCAAAAAGCCACTATCCGAAGACAATGTGGTTACTTTGTCCATCCGCATTTCTCCGCCTAAAGAAGAAAAACCATATACCGAAACTACACCCGTACATTTGTTGCCTGCACCTGCCATTGCGACATTAAAAATAACACGCCACGGCGAAAAGTATAATTTAATAGTTGTATCAGTAGTGTTTACAGCCCGTTGGATATGTTTGCCCGAAGGCAGCATTCCGGGCTTGCCCAAAGATACCGTAACAGCCAGCAAAGGCGTAACACATATAGGCAACAACAGATACGATTTCGGCTGTCCGCATCCATCAATGGATAATATAATTGAACTGGAGAAAATAGAAATATGTGTAAAACCTGCTCCTGTAAAAGCATTTGTCGAAAAATATAGTGCTTTCGATACCGCATTTGTAAAGGAACTGGAGCTACACTTGTTTAACCAATTGTTTCCTGCCATACAAACATTGCCCAAATGCCCTATAGAATGTCCCGAAACAGATTTGTCGGTTACCATAGGTTATCCGCAAACATTTGTTGCCACCGGCGAAGAGCAAATAGAAATATTAGAACGACAAGAAAATTTAATAATGCCACCCGCTCTTCAGCCCGCAATGACAACCGTGCGGTTCGAGCAATTTAATTATGTGATGAAAGGCAAGTGGAGTTGGTCGGTACAGCGTACTTGCTGTTCTGCTAATTAAGCATTATTTTTGCCACAGTTATACTACACTAAAATGACACAAACAGAACCTTATAAAGCAAAAAATAAAATCAGAATAGTTACCGCAGCATCCTTATTTGATGGGCACGATGCGGCTATTAACATAATGCGTCGTATCATACAAGCATCAGGCGTGGAGGTAATACATCTTGGGCACGACCGCAGTGTGGACGAAATAGTTAATTGCGCCATACAGGAAGATGCCAACGCAATTGCGCTTACATCCTATCAAGGAGGGCATAATGAGTTTTTTAAATATATGTTCGATTTGCTGAAAGAGAAAGGGTGCGAACATATAAAAATATTTGGCGGCGGAGGTGGAACCATATTGCCCAGCGAGATTGCGGAACTTCAAAAGTATGGCATCACTCGTATCTATGCTCCCGATGATGGGCGGGCAATGGGTTTGCAAGGGATGATAAATGATATGTTGCAGCAATGCGATTTCCCAACAGGCACTAATTTGAATGGTGAACTAAAAGATTTTAAAAATAAAGATGTAAAATCTATTGCGAGATTAATTTCTTCTGCGGAGAATTTCCCTGAAGAATTTGAAAAATTTCATAATGAAATTGCTACTGCCATTAAAACAAAAGTGGTGCCTGTATTAGGAATAACGGGTACTGGTGGTTCGGGTAAATCTTCTTTAGTAGATGAATTGGTTCGTAGGTTTCTTATTGATTTCAAAGATAAAACAATAGCTATTATTTCTGTTGACCCATCGAAACGTAAAACAGGCGGTGCGTTGCTTGGTGATAGAATACGGATGAATGCGATAAATAATAAGCGTGTGTATATGCGTTCGTTAGCTACAAGGCAGAGTAACCTTGCATTATCAAAGTATGTAAAAGAAGCAGTGGAGATAGTGAAAGCTGCAAATTACGATTTGATTATTCTTGAAACGTCCGGCATCGGGCAATCCGACACAGAAATTACAGAGCATAGCAATATGAGTTTGTACGTTATGACTCCCGAATACGGCGCAGCCACACAGCTCGAGAAGATAGATATGCTGGACTTTGCTGATGTAATTGCATTAAATAAATTTGATAAACGTGGCGCATTGGATGCACTACGTGATGTTAAAAAACAATACAAACGCAACCATCAACTATGGGATGCTACTGATGATGAACTGCCAGTATATGGTACCATTGCATCGCAGTTCAACGACCCTGGAATGAATAAACTCTACAAAGCCATAATGGATAAAATAGTAGAGAAAACAGGTGCTGATTTGAAATCTGATTTTCACCATACGGATGAAATGAGCGAGAAGATTTATATTATCCCTCCTAATAGAACACGCTATTTATCGGAGATTGCAGAGAACAATAGAAATTATGATAAGTGGGTGGACGAACAAAAAGAAGTTGCCCAGAAATTGTTTTCTATCAATAAATCTATTGCTACTCTTAAAGAATCAAAAGTAGAGGACAAGGATAGAATTATAAAAGGGTTGCAAGAAATGTATGCAGAGGTTGAATTAAGTTTTGATGGACGAAACAAAAAGATTATAGAAGGGTGGGCTAATAAAGTGCAGCAATACAAAAACGAATTCTTTATATTTAAAGTAAGGGACAAAGAAATAAAAATACAAACACATTACGAATCGCTTTCGCATAGCCAAATACCAAAGGTGGTTACACCTAAATATGAAGCGTGGGGAGATATATTAAAATGGAACTTACAGGAAAATGTACCAGGAGAGTTTCCTTACACTGCTGGTGTATTCCCTTTCAAACGCGAAGGAGAAGACCCTACCCGTATGTTTGCTGGCGAAGGCGGACCAGAAAGAACCAATAGACGTTTCCATTATGTAAGCTTAGGAATGCCTGCACACCGCTTGAGTACAGCGTTTGATAGTGTTACATTATATGGACAAGACCCTGCCATTCGTCCTGATATATACGGGAAGATAGGTAATTCAGGAGTTTCTATTTGTTGTTTGGATGATGCAAAGAAACTATACAGTGGCTTTAATTTAACTGAAGCCAAAACTTCTGTATCAATGACTATTAATGGTCCGGCCGCAATGCTTACCGCCTTTTTTATGAATGCAGCTATCGACCAGCAATGCGAAGTGTATATAAAAGCAAATGGTTTAGAAAAGGAAGTAACTAAAAAGATTGAAGATATTTACAAGAAGAAGAAGGTAACACGTCCGCACTACCAAGGCGAATTACCAAAAGGAAATGATGGCTTGGGTTTACTACTATTAGGCACTACAGGTGATGCGGTGTTACCAAAGGATGTGTATGAAAAGATAAAAAAAGATACAATAGCTGCTGTAAGAGGCACTGTGCAAGCAGATATTTTAAAAGAAGACCAAGCACAAAACACCTGCATTTTCTCTACTGAATTTGCTTTGCGTTTAATGGGTGATATGCAGGAATATTTTATTCAGAAAAGTATTCGTAACTTTTATTCTGTTTCTATTTCCGGTTATCACATTGCGGAAGCAGGTGCTAACCCTATCACACAGCTTGCGTTAACTTTATCTAACGGATTTACTTATGTAGAATATTATGTGAGCAGAGGAATGGATATTAATAAATTTGCTCCTAATTTATCTTTCTTCTTTAGCAATGGCATCGACCCTGAATATGCAGTGATAGGACGTGTAGCTCGTAGAATATGGGCGAAAGCAATGAAGATGAAATATGGTGCTGACGAACGTTCTCAAATGTTGAAGTATCATATTCAAACTTCTGGTCGCTCGTTACACGCACAGGAGATTGATTTTAATGACATCCGCACTACACTTCAAGCGTTATATGCAATATATGATAACTGTAATTCGTTACATACAAATGCCTATGACGAAGCTATAACAACCCCAACCGAAGAATCAGTGCGCCGAGCAATGGCGATACAATTAATTATTAATAGAGAGTTAGGATTAGCTAAAAATGAAAATCCATTGCAGGGTTCATTCATCATCGAAGAGTTAACTGACCTTGTAGAAGAGGCAGTATTAGTGGAGTTTGAACGAATTAATGAGCGTGGAGGTGTGCTTGGTGCAATGGAAACAATGTATCAGCGTGGGAAAATACAGGAAGAAAGTTTGTATTATGAAACCTTAAAACATACTGGAGAATATCCCATTATAGGCGTAAATACTTTCCTGTCCTCAAAAGGCTCTCCTACTATTCTTCCCAAAGAAGTAATAAGAGCAACCGATGAAGAAAAGGATTATCAAATAACAATGGTTGCTGAATTGCAAAAAGGCAATGCGGATAATTCTGCGGGAGCTTTAAAAGAACTACAAAAATTAGCTATTCACAATAAAAATATTTTTGAAGGATTAATGGAAGCTGTTAAGTATTGCTCGCTCGGGCAAATTACAAACGCTTTATTTGAAGTTGGAGGACAGTATCGGAGGAATATGTAACTGTTAGGGGTAACTAAAAAAAACGAATTTACAAATTTGAGTTTTATAAACTAAAATGGAAAAAGTAGTACATAAATATAAACTTGGCGAAGAGCCAAGTGATTTAGAGTATTGGAAAACAAAAACTCCGCAGGAAAGATTGGCGGCATTAAATATAATAAGAGAGCGTTACATCAATTTTTTTCTAAATGGACATAGACCATGATTTCAAAGAGTTTATACAACTTCTAAACTTAAATAGTGTTGAGTATTTAGTAGTTGGTGGATATGCTGTTACTGCTTATGGTCATCCTCGTTACACGGATGATATTTATTTTTGGGTTCGTTCAGACGAATCGAATGCTAAACGAATTATTAAAACATTAATAGATTTTGGTTTTGGTTCAGTTGATATTAATGAGGAAGATTTATTAAAAAAAGATTTTATTGTTCAACTTGGTTATCCTCCAAACAGGATAGATATTTTAACTGGCGTTTCGGGTTTAACTTTTGAGGACTGCTGGAAGGATAAGAAGGAATTTATTTTCGAAGGTGAAAAAATAAATTTCATAAGTCTTCATCATTTAAGAATTAATAAAAAGGAGTCAGGGAGAGATAAAGATAATTTAGATTTAAAAAACTTACCTGAAAAATAATATAATCATATCAACATCTCGCTTATACCTTCGTGAATTCACAATTGATAATGCACAATTATTAATTGACCTGAACACCCCAGAAGTATTACGCTATATTGGCGAACCTTGTCCTAAGGATATAGTAGATGCAAAACGGATTCTAACAGAAATTATTTTCCCTCAATACAAAAATAAAATAGGTCGATGGGCGGTACATCTTAAATCTAATGATGAATTTATTGGTTGGTGTGGATTAAAGTATCTGGTAGATACAGATGAAATAGACTTAGGTTATCGTTTCTTTAAAATCCATTGG
>CAILDT010000467.1 GCA_903833025.1 uncultured Bacteroidota bacterium
ATTAGAAGAATTGGGAAAAATGCCGATAGCAAAAGGCATAAAAAAAAAGGAAGAAGGTAAAAGTGCCAGTGCCTTGACAAAAAACCAACTATGGATACAACAATATATGAATGACCCCAACTATGGTCTAATAGATACCAAATATGACGGCAATTGTTTCTTTAATATGGTTCGTTTAGCGCTAGAAGAAAATAATCAAGATATTTCAGTAGATGATATGCGGGAAGTCTTAGCCAATAATGCGACGGAAGAGTTGTTTCAGAATTATAAATCTCTCTATGAAGATTCTAAGAACGCTGAAGCGACATTAACGAGAGAGATTAAAAATATAACCGGACGGTTTAATACATTGCAGACCAAAATGAAAACAATGAAAGACCGTAGTTTACTAATGAGTTTTAGTAAGCAATCGGAAGATATGAAGAAAATACACGAGGATTTGAAATTAGATCGGAAAAACACGAAGGCGAATATAAAAGATTTTGAATTTATGGAAGGCATTGATAATCTCTCCATGTTGAAACTTAAAATTAAAACTAATGAATTCTGGGCAGATACTTGGGCAATTTCTACTTTAGAAAGAGAGATGAATATTAAAGTCGTTATTTTTTCCGAATTGAATTACCGAGAAGGCGATGAATTAAATACGCTTCAATGCGGACAATTAAATGATACGGAATTGGAACAGCGGGGTATTTTTGAACCGTCTTTTTATGTTTTGGCTGCACATCACGGCGGTTACCATTATCAGATGATTACCTATAATAATATGAAATCGTTTACATTTGAAGAGTTGCCAAAAGAATTAATAGACCTGATAAGGGAAAAATGCTTGGAAAGGATGGCAGGGCCTTATAGCTTGATACCAGATTTCACTATGGGGGAATTATCCCCGCCAGCTACGCAAGCCACACCCCCATTCGTGGAAGAACTGGAAAAGGCAGACGAAGCAAAAGAGGCGGAGCCTCCGGGGGGTGTGGGGCTTGCGGAGTTGGCGGCACAGCCCCCAGGGGTTGAAGGGGTGGAACCCCTTTCGGACTTATACGATAGTGCTACCACTTTCCGTTTCTATAGTAAATCCGCTGACAAACCCTTACCTGGCAAAGGTCAAGGTGAACAGCTTGGACCAGAAGGTTCTTCGGCGTACGCTGAATTGGCTCGCATACCCCAGTGGCGAAAGAAATTGAGCAATTCTTGGCCAGCCGAATTTAAATTAGACGGTCATAAATGGCTAACTGTCGAACATTATTATCAAGCATCTAAATTCAAGAAAAATAATCGAGCTTTTTACTTGAAATTCTCTCTAGATGCAAAAGATTCGCCTATGGCTAAAGACGCCGAACTAGCTAAAGCCACTGGCGGCAAATCTGGCAAATATAAAGGGGAACTCGTAAGACCCAAAGATATAGTTATAGATTCAGATTTTTATAAGGTAATTCAAGGTTCTAAATTCTCTCGCGGAGAGATGGAGATGGAGACTGCAATGCGGGCGAAATTTACGCAAAACTCAGAATTGAAAGCCTTACTAATGTTTACGAAAAAAGCCAAACTAGAACATATCGCAAAAGGAAAACCGGCTATAGTATATAATGCTTTGATGCGAGTGAGGCTGGAGTTATTGCAGGTGCAATAATAAAAATGTTACTATTATATAAGATGGATTTTGCCTCTCACTTAGATGATTTAATGAAACCTTTTATAAAAGCTTTCGGTAAATGTGAACAGACCCAATTAACCAAACTTGATAATAAAGCATTTGAATCAATCATAATCTCTCTGTATCAAGATATTTACAAGTCGAATGAGACAGTTTTTAATAAAGGTTGTTTTAAAAGTCAGATAATTAATATAGGTACTAATTTCAATAAAGTAGAAAGACCTGAAGATTATTCCAAGAGTCGATATTTTCCTAGCCAAATACAGAAATATATTAAAGAGAATGAATTATATCAGCTTAATTTTTCTTGTCAAGACGTTGGAGGCCGAGAGATTAATATTCATTTTACCTTATTTTCCGAAAAAGAATTAGACAACTTGGCTATCTATGTACAAAATGTGAGACTGATGTATGTCTGGTTGAATATTTGCTCGCAATATGCCAATGCAGCTTGCACGAAAACTTTGAACATTTATGTATATCCAACACCTTTTACGAAAA
>CAILDT010000468.1 GCA_903833025.1 uncultured Bacteroidota bacterium
AAATATATGTGGAAGATAATTTGAATGTATTTATTACACAAGATTCTACTTTTGATGTGGAGGTTGAAGCAGGTAAAAATGTAGGGTGGCTTATAACTACTGAAGTTGATGGCAGTACATTGACTATTAAGAATAAAAACCGTTGCAACTGGACACGCAGTTATAAAGAACCTTATAATATTTATATACATATGCCGGTAGTAAAATACATTACATCTGACGGAACAGGAACCGTAAAAAGTATGAATACGATTACAACTCCTGATTTTGATGTGCAAATTAAAAACTCCGGCAACATTGAATTAACGGTAAATAACCACAGCATCTCTTCACATATTTTTGGATATGGAGATGTTACATTGCACGGAACAACACACGAACACGATGCTGACATTGGTGGCAGTTCGTTTTTAAATTGTAAAGATTTACATACCACTATTACTTACGTTCATACGTTTACAACAGGGCAGTGTTATGTGGATGCTACCGATTTGTTATTGGTAAACATTGGCTTAAATGGCGATGTGTATTGTTACGACCACCCTGCCGCTGTTCAGAAAACAAGAACTGGCGACGGACAATTATATCTTGAATAAAAACGATGTTAAAGAAAATACAAATACATTTTATTGTCCGCCTCATTATTTTTTGGCTGTTGTATTTTGCTCTTTTCCGAATGTTGTTTATCGTCTATCACCACGCTAAAATATTGGATGGGCAACACTCCGAAACAGGGTTGAGTTTTTTGTATGGTGTTCGGTTAGATTTATCTACCATAAGTATTGCACTAATTATTCCTTTTGTTTTATGGGTGTTTCAGCAATTTTTTAAAAATAGGTTAATTCATTTGCTTAATCTTGGTTACAATTGTTTACTTATTATTTTTGTTTCTGCATTAAGTATTTTCAATTTAAAAATATATGGGGAGCTGGATACATTGGTGGGGGAGAGGGCATTGAAATATTTTATTTCGTCAAACGAAGCACATTCTTTTATTTCATTTTGGTCGGTAATGCTTTTGCTTTGTGCTGTTGCCTTGTTTGCTTATATAGGTATAAGAGGGTATAGAAGATACCTCACTAATTTTTCGTACCCGATTGAAAATAAAAAAATAAAATATTCTTTAATATTTATTATTCCTGTTTTCCTGATTATTGCATTCAGAGGCGGTTTGCAAGCATCGCCGATAAATGAAAGTGATTCGAGCTATTCTGATTTGCCGATTAACAATGTTATTGCTACCAACAATGTTTGGTATTTTGTGCATACGTATTGGGATACATCGCAGGACCAAAATTTTAATATCATCATAGATGAAAAACTTAAAAAGTAAATTTTTTACTTTTCTTTTATTACTAATCATTTCCACAACCGTTTTTTCGCAAAGCAAAAAGAAAAATCGTTGGACTGATTTGATTGATACCACCAGCAAACGAGGCATCAACTTTAAATGTGAAGATTATGTTTATAAACCAAATATAAAAACTGTTCAACTGCGTGCGCAAAGTTTTGAGTTGGCGCAACCTATTTTAAATCTTGATTCGGACGATAAACTTATATTGAAATTTGATGATTTAGATGCAGGCAACAAAAATTATATGTACACGTTTATTCATTGCAATGCCGACTGGACGCCTGATGATTTAAGCACTTCGGACTATATTGAAGGGTTTTCGGACAATATGATTACTGATTATAAATTTTCGTACAACACACTTCAATTGTTTACTTATTACTTCGCAACGTTTCCGAACGACAATGTTCATTTCACCAAATCAGGAAATTATATATTAAAAGTATATCAGGACGGGAAGCCCGATAATGTGGTAATTACAAAACGGTTTATGATTTATCAAAATAAAGTATCGGTAATAGCGAAAGTAAAACCTGCGAGTTTGGTGGAGTATAGAACCTTTAAACAAGAACTTGATTTCACTATTAATTATTCTGGTTACGCAATTTCTAATCCATATGATGATTTGCATATAGTGATAACGCAAAATAACCGATGGGACAATGCGAAGAAAAACTTGAAACCAGTGTTTGTAAAAGATGATGAATTGATATATGACTACGATGATGTGAATGTGTTTGATGGAGGAAGTGAGTTTAGATATTTTGATACAAAAAGTATTCGCTATCAATCCGAACGAATAAAAAACATTACTAAAGATACTGCCGGAAACCACGTGGAACTTACCACTGACGAACGTCGCTCTTCAAAAAGATATTCTACTTACACAGATATGAACGGAAATTATTTAGTTAAAATTCAGGAAGGAACTACCAGCGAAACCGAAGCAGATTATTGTTACGTTACTTTTTTTCTGTCGTCTGCCGATTTGTTTTCCGAAGGAGATGTATATGTGGCAGGTGCTTTTAATCAATGGAATTACAATGCGGAAAATAAAATGCACTACGTGCCTGCACGTTTTGGCTACGAATGTACACTTTACCTAAAGCAAGGATATTATAATTATGAGTATGTAGTTTTAAAACCGGGTGAAACAATTGGCGACCAAACCGAAATTGAAGGAATGCACTACGATACCGAAAATGATTATTGTATTTATGTATATCACCATCAGCCCGAGACATTTTACGACCAATTAATTTCCATTCGGAGATTAAATTCTATTAAAGATAGGTAATATTAGTTTAATATTTTGTTGATTTATTAGACCTCTTTCATAATTGATGTGCTTTTTCTTTTGAGTTCGTCATTGCGAGGGCTTTTCGCCCGAAGCAATCTATCGGAAATGGTTCTTTGGGGAGTG
>CAILDT010000469.1 GCA_903833025.1 uncultured Bacteroidota bacterium
AAACACAATACAGAGTTATCTTATTTAAAATCGCAAATAAAACCACACTTTTTATTTAATACCTTAAATAGTATTTATGCTTTGGCAGTAAAAGAAAACGCACCAAATACGGCAGAAGGGATGTTGAAACTTTCGGGGATGATGCGATATGTGGTTACAGAAGCAGCTAACAAATTTGTGCCATTAGAAAAGGAAATAACTTACATCAATAATTACGTAGATTTACAAAAACTAAGGTTGGATAAAAAAGTAAAGTTGACTTATGACGTAAAAGGAAGGATGACGGATGAAAAAATAGCCCCTATTATTCTTATTCCCTTTATCGAAAATGCTTTTAAATATGGTGTTAGTCCGGATGAAGACTCGAATATTAGTATATTTGTAGAAATTAAGCCCAAATGTTTAGAGATGATTGTAGAAAACAATAAGGTAACTACAGTTAATGAAATGAACGAAAGCACAGGACACGGCATACAAATAACTAAAAACAGATTAAACCTGATGTACCCAAATAAACATAAACTTAAAATAACTGATACCGCATTACATTATAAAGTACACCTTTTAATTTTCTGGAAATGATAAAAGCAATTGCCATAGATGATGAACCGCTTCCATTAGAAATATTGGAAAACTATTGTTCAAAAACAAATTTAGTTCAGTTAGAAAAAACGTTCACCAGTGTTGTGGAAGCGCAAAAATTTATGCGCAAATTCCCTGTTGATTTGTTATTTCTGGATATTCATATGCCTAAAATGTCTGGGTTAGAATTTTACAAAACTATTGAACAAAACACAATGGTTATTTTCACCACTGCCCATAGTCAGTATGCTTTAGATGGTTTTAATTTAAGTGCTGTCGATTTTTTACTTAAACCCTATTCATTCGAAAGGTTTGAGACAGCTGTTATAAAGGCGAATGAGTATTACAATTTCCAAAATCAAAAAGAAACCGTTCAGGAACAATACATATATGTAAGGGCTGATTATAGTTTGATAAAAATTATGTTTGCTGATATTTTATACATTGAATCGTTGGGCGATTACATAAATATATTTATTCATAATCAAAAGCGTATTACTACTCGAATGACGATGAAAGTAATCATTGAAAAACTGCCAGCGAAGGAATTTATTCGTGTTCATAGGTCATTTATAGTGCCATTGAAACGCATTGAAAATGTGCGCAACAAAACCATTATGGTGGCAGGCAAGGAAATTCCTATTGGTAGTATTTATGAGGAAGAAATTTATAAGCGTTTTAAAACCTAACTCCCTTCTTTTTATATTTCATCCAATTTTTATAAGGTAAAAAAGATTAATTTTGTTTCGATATATAATCAAAACAAATTAATTTTATGAAGCAACTGACTCTTCTGTTTTTTATTCTTTTTTGCGCAAAAATTTCTATCGCACAAGTTGTTTCTCCTGATTCTGCTAAGTATTACATTGGTAAGGAAGTTACTGTTACTGGTAAAATAGTAGATACCTATACCAGTAAAGGCGAGAAAAAAGTGATATTGCTTAACTTTGGTGATAAACACCCCAACGAAATTTTTACGGTGGTTATTAATAATGATGACATTGAAAAATTCAAATACAACCCTGCTGATTTTTTGAAAGAGAAAACCATTGCTGTTAAAGGAACAGTGATTATGTATAAAGATAAGCCAGAGATAATACTTAAATCTCCTGACCAATTAACCATTAAATAACCATTAAATTTTTCCATAATGAAAAAAATAATTCTTTTATGCAGCATCATTTTAATAACAAAAATTTCTGTTGCTCAAATCGTTTCTTGTGATTCGGCTAAATACTATGGCGGAAAAATAATTTCAGTAAAAGGTACTGTTATGAGTACGTATGAAACGCACGGTGATAAAAAATCAATAGTACTTAATTTTGGAAAACCATTTCCCGACCAAACTTTTCAAGCTATTATATATGAGGAAGATTTATCTAAATTTAAATACCATCCTAATTTGTATTTAAAAGACAAAACCCTAATTATTCACGGAAAAGTGAAACTCACCAAGGGGCAACCTATTATTATGATTAATTCTCCCGACCAGATTACGGAAATGTAATCTACATTTCTAAATGCTTACACAACGACAATTATTTTTTAATCACGTAGCGCAAACCAGCGAAACGCCATTGGCATTGGAAATAGATAAAGCCGAAGGGATTTATTTAACGGACATAAATGGCAAACAGTATATCGATTTAATTTCTGGTATTTCTGTAAGTAATGTTGGGCATCGACATCCTAAAGTAATTGATGCTGTAAAAAAGCAGTTGGATAAATATATGCACCTGATGGTGTATGGCGAATATATTCAGAGTCCGCAGGTGGTACTTGCAACGTTGCTAAGCACACTGCTTCCAACCAATTTAAATTCGATTTATTTTGTTAATTCAGGAAGTGAAGCAATAGAAGGAGCAATGAAATTGGCAAAACGATATACAGGACGAACTGAAATAATTTCATTTACAAATGCTTATCACGGTAGTACACAAGGCAGTTTGAGCATTATGGGTAACGAAGAATTTAAAAATGCGTTTCGTCCTTTGTTGCCCGATACTAAGCAAATACGATTTAATAATAGTGAGGATTTAAATTTAATAACCTCGCACACTGCTTGTGTAGTGGTGGAAACAATACAAGGGGAAGCAGGTGCAATAACTCCTCAAAATGATTTTTTAAAACAATTACGCGCAAGGTGTACCGATACAGGCACCTTATTAATAGCTGATGAAATACAATGTGGTTTCGGGCGCACAGGCAAGCTGTTTGCTTTCGAGCATTATAATTTTGTACCCGATATTTTATGTATTGCAAAAGGTATGGGAGGCGGAATGCCTATTGGCGCGTTCGTTTCGTCTAACCAAATAATGTACACACTTACTAATAATCCTTGGCTGGGGCACATTACTACTTTTGGCGGACACCCAGTTTGCTGTGCTGCCGCACTTGCTACATTAACAGTATTGCTCGAAGAAAATTTAATAGAACAAGTAGAACAAAAAGAAAAACTGTTTCGTAGTTTATTAGTGCATCCTAAAATAAAAACTATTAATGGCAAAGGGCTTTTGCTTGCTTTAGAGTTTGAAAGTTACGAGCAAAATAAAATGATAATAGATAACTGCATATTAAATGGAGTGATAGTAGATTGGTTTTTATTTAATGCACACTCTATGCGTATTGCACCGCCATTAACTATCACTGAAAACGAAATAAAAATAGCGTGTGATGTTATTTTAAAAAGCATTAGTTAAAAACACGCCTCTCAAAACAGTTTATTTTAAAGCTATTTCAGCAGTATTAACATTTATTTGCAAATCGCTTTTTTACTTTGGCACACCCATTGCCTTTCACCGAAGTATAAACCAATTAAAAAAAAATAAAATGAAAAAATTAAGTTTAATGATTGCTTGTGTAGGAATAATTTCTGCAGCAGCATTTGGGCGTGGACACCACAAAACAAATCCACAAGAAGGAACAAAAAAACAGGAAGCTCCAAAAGCACAAACTGCTCCTAAAGCTACTGAAAGTGCAAAACCAGTACAAACAGGTACAGTAGCTCCTGCAAGTACTACTGCTACAAAAGCTACACCAGCTAAAGCAGAAACAAAACCTACTGCAAAGCCAGTGGAAGCTTCTAAAAAAGTAGAGCCAGCAAAAAAAGAAACTGCTAAACCTGCTTCAAGAGAGAAGGAAGCTGCTGCAACTCCAAAAGAGAAAAAGTAATTCTTTATTTGTTTGTAAAAAAATGCCTCGCTTTAATGGGTTAAAGCGGGGCTTTTTTGTTGATAATAATTAATAGTAATTTCTAATCAACGGTGTACTTTTTATAAAGTTTATGCCATCCATTTAAAAGCCCTCTCAGATAAAATACCCTTAATGCGATGTTGAACATTGGCTTGGGAATAACTGTTGGTCGTGTCATACACTTTGCTTTCATTTTTATTAAAAAGTATCCCATTTTCGGGATGTCGATTCCTCCTTTTTTGTCAAGAAAGTAGTCGTTTGTTAAACCCATCAAACATTGCATAAACTTATTGTAATCAAGTGCTGGTGTATATTCCACAACACAATCTAAAACAGCATCAAGATTATTATAAGCAATGTGTGGAGTTCCTTTCGGAACGGTTAATGATTCGCCTGCTTTAGCAAAATATTCTTTTCCATCCATTACTAATTTTATTGCTCCGCTTTTAATATGAAATGTTTCATCCTGATTTAAATGTATGTGTTCGAAAGGGACATAACCTTTTGGTTGTACTAACCATTGCATCACATACTTTTCTTTATCATAAGAAATAGTTTTGAAGCTTTCGCCTGATACAGGGTTGGTACAGGTTTCGTAAATGTTTGTTGCCATAATAATATTATATATTTTTTACAAATATACTTTTTTTGTTTTAATATTTTTAAGTGCTTTATGTAGTTGCGGAACGCCACTTAATTAAGGTTACGAGTTAATAAACCATAACTGTTCGAAACATTTTAATATATCGCCCCTACAGGGCTTTCAGAAGTAGTTGGTTTTCTTTTTCTATTAACATATTACTCCTACGGAGTATAAAGGCATCTGTTTTTTAGCTCCGTTAGGTGCTATGTGAACCAGTTTCCATAATGATAAATTTATTGGTTAATACTCCGTGAATTGTCGGCTGCTCGCTAAACAGATAATGGAAAGATAACAAATAAAGGGATGCCGCAGTTTTTAATGTACTTAATAGTGTTTTCAAAACACTATCAAAAAGTATTAAAATGTTTCAAAAAGTATTAAAAAGTTACTAAAACTAACTTTTCTATTTAAAAATATTCAATTAATATCAATTAAAAAAACTGAACAAAATAAAAGTATTGAAAGATAAATTT
>CAILDT010000470.1 GCA_903833025.1 uncultured Bacteroidota bacterium
CCTGATGTGATTGAATGGAATAACTCACAATCATTTTCTGTCCTTCGCCAAGCAACTTTTTTGCATTATAAATCTCCGCATAAAACTTTAATTTATTAATGTTTTCAGGAAAAAAAGTAGAAACGTACGGCACTAAATCGTAACCACTTTTTGTGATGATGCTCGGTGTGGTAGATTTAGTATAGCTTTCAAGCATCTGAATATCCGACACAGTTATTTTAGTGTCATCAAAGTTAATAACCACAGGCATTGTGGAAACAAATGGTTTTTCAGCTCCATTATTTTTATCAGCAATAGAAATCTCCATTGTATATTTTCCGCTTGCCAAAATAAACCGATGCACATCAATAAAATTAGCACACCCTTTAGTAGTATCCGCTATTTCCGGACTACTCAACGTGTATTTTTCCGCATTTTTAATGGCATCGTTCCTCGAAAAATTAATTGCAATATCTATTTGTCCTTGAAATTTGCCGTTACTATTTTTTACAAACCTCACCGAATTACCAATAACCGATAAATACGTTTCAATATACGGGCCTTTGTCGGGCGTGTTAAATGTGGCACTCGTGAGGTATGCTCTTATTGGCTGCGTTGCATCGGCTGTAACCACTAATGAAATGATGAACAAGAAAATGATAAAATATTTTTTCATAATTAATTTAGATTATTTAAATGCAGGGATGCACTGCAAAAGTAAGGAATAATTTATTGTTTCCTTTTATTTTGTACGAACAAAAAAGTGGGAAATATTATTTTTTCCGGTTGGTCGTTCATCAATTTCTATTTCTTTTATTGTTTTTATTAAATCCAATAATTTTTTATGTCCGTAATTTCTTGGGTCGAAATCAGGTTGTTTTTTCAAAATTAAATTGCCCAACACACCCAGAAAAACCCAACCGTCTTCTTCGGCAATATCATTAATACTGTCCGAAATTAATTTAATTAATGAGTCGTCTAATTTAGAAACTGCTTCTGTTTCCTTTTTGGCAACAGGTTTATTAGTTGGTTTTACAGGAGTTTCTTCTTTGATTTCTTTCTTTAAAATTTCGATGTAAATAAATTTATTGCACGCTGCAATAAATGCGTAGGGCGTTTTCTTTTCGCCAATCCCAAATACTTTCATACCTGCTTCGCGAAGGCGGGTTGCTAATCTTGTAAAATCCGAATCGCTCGAAACGATGCAGAATCCGTCCACTCCGCCGGTATATAAAATATCCATCGCATCAATTATCAATGCCGAGTCGCTTGAGTTTTTGCCCGATGTATAACTATATTGTTGCACTGGAGTTATTGCGTTTTGCAGCAAAACAGTTTTCCAGCCCGATAATGTTGGGGCAGTCCAATCGCCATAAATCCTTTTAAATGTGGGTGTTCCGTACTTGCTAAGTTCTTCCAGCATTCCTTTTATATTTGAATAGGGTACGTTGTCGGCATCTATTAATACCGCTAATTTAAGTTCATTTGTGTTTTCCATTTTTTGTTTTTTTTATTTGTAATAAAACAAAAGTACATATAAAGAACTAATAAATTAATGATTATGCGTTTTCACTCATCAGAAAAATAAACCGTTCGTGCTTATTTTATCTCTTCGCAAAACAATTTTATTTACATTCGTGAACTAATTTAAAAACAAAACATGAAAAAACTTTTTACTATCGCAGTTGCAATTTTAGCACTAAATAATTTAGTTGCACAAAATAAAAATATTACCTTAGAAGATATTTGGAAAAGCGGAACCTTCGCTTCAAAAGGTATCTATGGGCTTACTTCGATGAAGGACGGAGTGCATTATACTACCCTTAAAAATGATACCATTTTTAGTTATGAATATGCAAAAGAATCGAAACCGGAAATTATTATTGCTAAAAACAATTTGCTAGTTGATGGTAAAAATATAAATATAGATAACTATGAATTTAGTGATGATGAAACAAAAATTTTAATCTCCACTGGCACCGAACATATTTACAGGCATTCTACCAGGGAAAATTATTATATCTATAACAGAAAAACAAAACAGCTTACATCGCTTACCAATGGAGATAAACAGCAGTATGCGCATTTTTCTTCGGATGGAAATAAAATTGCTTTTGTAAGAGCAAACAATATTTTTATTAAAGATTTAATTGCAAATAAAGAAACACAAGTTACTACCGACGGTTTGCAAAACAATATTATTAACGGCGCAACTGATTGGGTGCACGAGGAAGAGTTTGCATTTTCCGTTGCTTATTTCTGGAGCCCTGACAATAAAAAAATAGCGTATTATAAATTTGATGAAAGTAAAGTAAAAGAATTTTCGTTCAACGAATTTAATGAACAGTTGTACCCGAGTGAATATAAATTCAAATATCCGAAAGCTGGAGAAGATAATTCTTTGGTTACAATTCACGTTTACGATTTAGCTACCGTTTCGGATAAGCTTATGGATATTGGCAAAGAAACCAATCAATATATTCCGCGCATAAAATGGACAGCAGATGCAAACACGCTTTCTATTTTAAGAATGAATCGTCATCAAAATAAATTGGAATTATTATTTGCAAATTCTACAAGTGGCGAATCAAAAATAATTTACACCGAATCATCAGACACCTACCTCGACATACACGAAGGTGAAGGTGATTATGTTTATTTTACAAAAGATAATAAAGACTTTATTATTCAATCGGAAAAAGATGGATACAACCATTTGTATTTATACGACATCACAGGCAAGCTTGTAAACCAAATTACAAAGGGAAATTGGGATGTGATGAATTATATTGGCCTAGATGAAAAAACCAAAACATTATTTTATATCGCTTCTGAAACTACGGCAACAGAAAAAGATATTTATCAAATAAAGATGGATGGAACAGGGAAGAAAAAAATATCAACCTCCAAAGGGGTTAATAATCCAGAGTTCAGCAGCGGGATGAAATATTATATCAATCATTATTCAAATGCAAACACACCGGAATTAATTACCATAAATAATTCGGAAGGAAAACAAATTCGTGTGTTGGAAGATAATTCTGATTTGGTAAAAAGAATTCAGGAATATAATATCACAAAGAAAGAATTCTTCACTTTTAAAACCACTGAAAACGTTGAGTTAAATGCGTGGATGATAAAACCAGCAAACTTTGATGCTTCAAAAAAATATCCTGTGTTCCTTACCTTTTATGGTGGTCCGGGAAGCAATATGGTTATAAATAGTTTTGATGGCAGAAATTATTTTTGGTATCAAATGCTTTCAGAAAAAGGATATATAATAATGTGTGTGGATAACAGAGGTACAATGTATAAAGGAGTTGCGTTTAAAAAATGCACCTATAAACAATTAGGGAAATTAGAAATTGCTGACCAAATTGAAACAGCAAAATATCTTGCAACTCTTTCTTATGTTGATAAAACCCGTATAGGTACTTTCGGTTGGAGCTATGGTGGATATTTAAGTTCACTATGTATTACCAAAGGTGCGGACTATTTTAAAACGGCAATAGCCGTTGCACCAGTTACCAATTGGCGTTATTATGATAATATTTACACTGAACGATTTATGCAGCTTCCGCAAGAAAACGCAAGCGGCTATGATGATAACTCACCAATAAATTATGTAGATAAATTAAAAGGAAAATATCTTTTAATACACGGTAGCGGTGATGATAATGTGCATTATCAAAACACAATGGAAATGATAACTGCATTAGTTAAAGCAAATAAACAATTTGATTTATTTGTTTACCCTGATAAAAACCACGGTATTTATGGTGGTAGCACCCGTTTGCATCTTTATACTAAGATGACAGATTTTATTTTGAATAACCTTTAAATAATTAATACCAATTGCACATTATATATTTTACCTATATTCGCATCATTCAATTATAAACTTAAATTAAATAAATAATAACTATGACAGAAGAAACAGCAAAAAAAGGACACCCAAAAGGATTATGGGTATTATTCGGAACCGAAATGTGGGAACGCTTCAATTTCTATGGAATGCGTGCGATACTTTCTTTGTTTCTAGTTAATTCATTATTGATGAAAGAAGAAGATGCTTCCCTTATTTATGGTGGGTTTCTTGGGCTTTGTTATTTAACCCCAATGTTAGGCGGTTTTATTTCTGATAGGTTTTTTGGTAACAGAAATTGCATTATGCTTGGTGGACTAATGATGGCAGCCGGACAATTACTTTTGTTTACAAGCGCAAGCGTATTTGGCACTAACCTTGGGCTTGCTACTACTTTAATGTGGAGCGCGTTAGGAATAATTATTTTCGGGAATGGATTCTTCAAACCGAACATCTCTAGTATGGTTGGTAGCTTATATCCTAAACAAGAAAAAAGTAAATTAGATACTGCATTTACTATTTTTTATATGGGTATTAACTTAGGTGCTTTTTTAGGTCAAACTATTTGCCCCTTAGTGGGTGATGTTCAGGATAGCGGAGGAGTGAGAGACGTACACGCTTTCAAATGGGGATTTTTAGCTGCTTCCATAGCAATGCTTTTAGGGACTTTGGTATTTTACTTTTTGAAAAACAAATATGTTGTAAGTCCAGAAGGGAAACCATTAGGTGGTTTGCCTTCAAAAAATGATGCATCTGATTATGAAGAAGGGGAAGCTCAAAAAGCAGTATTTTCAACGTCCTCGCTAATTGTTGCAG